>CATMRP010000046.1 GCA_950073835.1 uncultured Alteromonadaceae bacterium | reverse complement strand
GGGTCGCCAGTGAAGATGATGCGAACCGATGGATGAATATGGTTGACCAGGCGGTACATCGTGGGCAGGTCAATCATACTGGCTTCGTCAATGACCAACAGATGGTGCGGCTGCGCTGAGGTTGGCTCTATCGGCTCTTCACGCAATAACTTAGCAATAGTTGAGGTGAATAAACCAATCGACTCGTGCAAGCGCATTGCGGCTCTACCACTCAGTGCTACCGCGTGTATTTCAAATCCCATTTGATGGTAGGCTTGAAGCGCAGTTCTCAGTACCGTCGTTTTGCCAGTGCCTGCCCCGCCAGTGATACAACTCACAGCATTGTCCAAGCATGTTGTTACCGCTGCAATCTGTTTCTTGGTTAGCTCGTATGGCAATTCATCAACCGCAGAGCAATATGCAGAATTTGCATATTCGTCGTAGAGATTGTTCTGGTTGGCTAATGTTTTAAGTCGTTTGGCAACGACATTTTCCATCAATAACTGTGCCGTTGGATGGTAGGTGCCAGTATCAGGATTTAGGATGTATTGTGCTTTGCTGTGACCTGCTTTGAACGCCTCCGTAACAAGATCTTTATTCTTGAGTAACTTGGTTAAGTAAGGGCGCAACGCTGCCTGAGTTGTATAGGTGTGGCCTCTCTCAATCTCTTTTCGAATGCCAGTTTCAAGTGCAGCACTTAGTCTGCGATGATCACAACTTGCGATCTTAAACTGGTCGAATTCGACTAGTTTATCGACATCCATAAACGACATCCCAAAACCAATTAGGACATAGGGATTTTGCTTGATAGCTTCAATGGACTCTTCCGCATTATGCTTCAACAAACGCTGCTGAACACTGGCAGGTATCTTGTGATCGGTCATCCAGTTGCAGTAAGCCAGATTTTTATATTTGGCGTAACCTTCAAAAAGCGCATTGATAGAATCTTCACTCAGGACGCTTCTAAGGCGTTCTCTTGATTCTGGCGTATCTTTTCTAACCGTTGAGTGAAAATCCTTTCCTAACAGTTGCCAGAGCGCTCTCGCTTTACTTTCACCAATACCTTTAAAGTCAGCTTCTCTTGCGATAAATCGAATAAGCTGCTCGCCCGTTTCTGGCAGGTTGCATTCGATGTGTTCTGGTGATTCATAGGTATGCTGCTGCATCACGTAATCACCTGTTTCCATTTCTTCTATCGAGCGTGAACCTTTAACCGACCAGTGTTGACCGAGTGCGGGTTGAACGGGGATTGAATCAGGACTGGCTTTAATGGTGACGTAATACTTACCGCTGTTCGTTTTATAGGAGTTTTTTGCCAGTGGCACACCACTGAATATCACCATATTGGTAGAGATGTAAGGAATACTGGTAACGCGCATTTGGTCTTCATGCAAAGCAATATTCATCGGGGCATAAATCCCATTTCAGACAAGGTTTCATTTAGCTCGCCAAATCGCTCTAGCTTACTCTCCAACCCCTTAACCTTGGCTTTCAACTCGATGTTTTCGGCTTCTAATGCAGACACACGCTTTGAATCAAGTAGCTTACGATTAGCTGTATTGTCGTATTGCTTTGGTTTGTCCGCATTGTTCTTTGCTGATTCGTTCAGTGGCGGCAGAACACCTTTATCACGCAAGTCACCTTCTAGCGTTTTGAGTGCCTTTCTAAGTGCTGGATTCTGGTTTAGGGCAGACTTGCCGCAACCCACACCTTTTGCTACTTCGATGCGATTGAGCTTGCCTTTAAAGGCGATTTGTTTGAAGTCATCATCCGTCTGAGTGGCTTGCCAAACTTCGAATGCTTCAAGGTTTTGCTGTGCTCTTTGCTGACCGTTTGCCATTATTCGTCTACCTCACCTAACAACTTGCGTAAACCTGTTGCAAAGCCTCTAGGGAAGATTTCTGTGTTGTACTCCATATCCTTCACTTGGCCTGCCTGCGTGGTTTGCCAGTCATGTTTTTCCATACACTCGTCCGAGATAGCGTAGGTTAAGGCTTTCTTCTCGGATTCCGTCAAGATGCCAGATAAAGAAGGTAGGACTTCAACGCTTGGCTCTGCACTTGCGTCAAACTGACGCACAGGACGTTTATCAATGGTGATATTCGCGTGTTGTTTAAGTAGGTTAACCTCTTTGCGGTAACGATTACGTTCGGCAATGATTTGACCAAACAATGCCCGTACCGCAGGGTCTGGGATACGCTCTAGAAGCTTATTATCCTGTGGGACAGACTTAGAGCGAGAGGTAGGCGATAACGGCTTCTTGGTGGTTGTTTTGCACTTTGCTGCCCACGCTTCAATCAAGGTACGGTAGTGCTTGTTTTTAGTTGCTCGTAATGCTTCGTAACCTGGGCCACCTTCTGCTGCCGATACTCGCCCCATTTGGGTAATGGAGAAATCACGCTGACCAGATTCAGTATAGGCTTTCAGAATATCGTTAAGCTTGTCCAGGTTCTTTTGGGTTCTTGGTACTTTGCCATCTTTTAAGTCAGCCAAGATCACATCGATATTAATGTCCATTAGCCCTCCAATAGCGCAGGTTGAGTCAGATTTTCTAGGTGCAATGCTTTATCCGTGAGCGCACTCATACCCGCACTAAGCAATTTGTTTTCCTTAAGGTATTCACCTGCTTCAATGTAGTTGGCAACCTTGCGGAAGCCCTCCAACTTATCATCAGGGTCTGCGATTTTTGCCATTTGGCGTAGCATGGCATTAGCGGCAATCAATTGCTGCTTTTCGTCCATTTCTAAGAAGATGGGTTCGAAGCCTTTTTTCATCAACACACGACTAAGTTGCATGGAGCGCTTTTGGATGGCAGGAGTCTTACGTAGCTCGTCCTGTAAGTCAGGGTAGAATTCTGCATCGTCACAAAGCAGCGATAGGTGCAGCAACTCAGAGTCGGTTTCAATAAACTTCAAGGCATGACTGACATCTTGCTCAGAGCCAACCGCAATCAGTTTATCCTTGGTGTCACTTTCAGTTCGCGCTTCTTCAACACGATTGATTTTTTGAATCAGTTCAAAGCAGGTTATCCAGTCTTTAGCGTATTCATCCGCTTCGATCTGTTGCTTCTCATAACGGCGTTGTGAGGCTTGCAATTCACTATACTTGGTGAAGGGCTTTCCTTGTTCTTCACAGAAGAACTGCTCGTCTTTGAGGGATTCTAGTTCACCTTCTATTTCAACGGATAAGTTAGCCGCTTGATGAGCTTTGTAGCTGAGCTGGTTGAAGTGTGCGTTAAGCGCAGGCAGGTAACGGGCTTCGGTAATAAACCAACGACAACGAATACAATTTTCAGGGCCATGCGGTACGCTTGCATATACACGGTACAGTGCGGATTTTGCGTTTCTAATCAGCCCACCGCCGTTCCAGCAACCGCCCAACGTGCTAACTTCATCCGACTTTACGGTGTTGCCACCGACCAAACATAGCCCACAAGCACGCTCCTCCCAGCCAATCGGATTGCGGTTAACCAGTGCCGCTTGAATGCTATCATCACTGTGATACACCATCTTGCATTGAATTTGCTCCATCGAGGCATCTTTGAGGAAATTGCGCACTGACTGTTTGGATTTGGCATCCAACTCACTATGCGCCTCACTCATTTTTTCAGCCATCACAGACGGGGTGATTTTGTTGTAGTAGATGGTCATCAGCAAGCGAGTATGGCCTGCTAACAACTTAGAAATCACAGGTAATGGCAGTTGTGTATCCATTGTGTAAGCAGTGATAAGTGAGACGCGCAAACTGTGCAGAGGGAAGAGTGTGGCTACTTTGGACTTATCAGGCGTATCGTCTGTGTAATCGACAACCAGTTTTAAACGCTCACCATTATCCAATGTGTCGCCTTGTTCTGCGAGCTGGTTTTCGAGCGTAATTAGGAGTTGATACCAGAAAAGCGCTATATTTGTGTCACCTGTAATTGGCTTATGTTTATCATCACCCTTTGCTGATGCATCACGAAACAGAAAGGCAATCTCGCCCATGCTTTCTAGTTGTTTGTTCGATTTTTTAGCGCCAGTGTGCTTTTTAAGCAGCGTGGTGCAATCGTTGGGTTTTGCAATGGGATTGTATTTCTCTTGCCAGTCACGCAATTTTTCCAGCCAGTACAACACTTCCTCGTTTTGCCACGGAATGATGTAACCCCGCTCCAGTTCGTCTTTGTTCTGATCAGCCGTCTTGTTGGTATTAATGTAAAAACCTGTCGAATATTGACCTGTCATAGAATCGTGAAAGCGGCGAAATACACCTTTTCCGAACGGACGTTTTTCATTGCCAAGGGCAAAATCATGTTTGGTGTTAAGTACCCACTGGCCTTGCTCATAGCGCCATGTATCCGCTTCACCGCTGTCTAACATACGCACCTGATAGGTACGCAGTGGCAGGTGGAGCTTCATGAAAATCACCATCGCTTTGACGGGAGACCAGATTTGGTGAAGGGTGGTTTTCTTGCCTTTGCGAATAACCTCTTTGGTGCGCCACACACAATCTGGGTCTGCTTTATCAATCAGCTCACGCTCAACTTCAAACCAATCGCCATCACCACCTCTTGCTGCTTGTCCTGACCGCTGCTGCGCCCATGTCCAGTGCTTGAAATGGCGGTAGTGATAGGCAGGCAACAAGGTTTCACCGTCCTTGAGGTTTTGCTCAATGGCGGTCAGTTCGGTTTTATCAGGCAATGGACAGAGGATTTGGCGCAAGTCATGAATGTAGCGGTATGGCAAGGGGGTACGCACGGTTTCAGTCGGTTCATCCTGACGTTTGATTTTGCTAAGTGGGTTTTGAACTAATGGGTCTAGATTGCCATTGTCATCTTCCTCGGAGAACACTTTTTCAATAACAAAGTCGATGAAGTCGCAAGGAATGTTCACGCCTCTTGAAACCGTAGCAGGAGAGTTAAATCTTGTTCTTATAACTTTTTCTAGTTCTTCACTAGAGCATCGATGACCGTTATAACCCTGAAAGAACAGGTCAATATTGCTAATTCCATATGGCGCACATTCACAGAGGTAGGACTCAAAGAAGCGGCTTAACGCTTTCTGCTTGTCGGAAATACCATTATTTTGTGTCGCCAACCACTCGGCTGCTAACTCCTGCCATTGCTGCCACTCCGCACCAAGTGTGGTCAACATCCAAGAGAAGGTTAAATCTGATGAACGTCCGTCATGCTTTTTACGTTTAGTTGCCATTATTTTCGCCCTAATTTTGGATGTTTGCCTGTGAAATAGCCTTGCGGGTCAATGTCATCAAAACCATGTTCGACCAGCTCTTTCCAATCGAGCGTTTTGACTTTTGATTCAGGGTTTGCCAGTTGTAGTGTGGCTTGAGTCAGTTCATCAGAAATTTCTTGTTGTCCTTTGCCTGTATAGGGAACCTGAGACTCCAGTGATTTGTGGTGCATACAACGTCGTATTACCAAAGGGTTCAGTCCCGCACGCTCTAATCGTCTGCCGTAACTATGCCTGTGTCCGTGAGGATCTAAGCCTTCTGCCTTATTAGGCTCTAAGCCAATGCGCTTTAGTCCATTTTCATAAATGTCATGAAAAGCGGCTAGTATGTAAGGGTTGCCTAATGAGCTGTGGTGGAATGCAATGAACGCATAGGGATGATGGCATTCAATACTGGCTCGATACTTTTGGTAGTTCTTCCATAATGACATAAACACCTTTCCATAATCGGTTGGGAACCACTGAACCTGTATGTAGTTATCACGATGGTCAACCACACGATTTTTCCATCCAATGTGGGCCGTGCCTTTCATGCGGATACGAGGAATGCGAGCATATTCTTCTTTTAGATAAGCCTCTCTGGTCTTGACCCCTGTGCGACTGCGCCAACCATCAGGCGCTTTTCCGTCAACTTCGTTGTAAATTCGAACGACCGCTTTTTCGGGGTCATACGGATCTTCAAGAACGTCTGTCACCCATAGAGTCAGCGCTTCACTCTCACGCAATCCGCCACCGTGCATGAGCAACAGGATCAATTTATCTCTGAGTGCCACACGCGGATCTTTTGCGCCACCGATTCCTTCTTTGAAGAAAGCCTCCCAATGCTTATCAGGAAAGGCGATAGCATCATCTTCTGTTTTGGTTAATGGAGTGCGCCCCTTAATCGTGCGAGCTTTACGGATAGTTTTATTAACGGTTTTATCTTCGATATGACCAAGGAAGTCATTTTGATTTTTACGATACCAGGCAGCGTATTTCAAACGCTGTTCATGGGGCGTAGCATCGCGCAGTGGGTTCATTGGCTCTGTACCGTGCTTGTTAGCTAGCCAATCTGTAAATGCCGTTAATCGATGAATGTGTTTATTGACGTTATCAGTTGAGCTTGGCACCCAATACAAGCCAGAAGGATCTAAACCATCTTCACCGATGGTGCCTGTATACAAACGTTTAGCAAACGTTTGAAATAGCATTTTAGGGTCTTCAAACAATCCCTTGTTGGCCTCCATGTAATCCAAAAGCATAGAGGTGGCTTGTATAAACCCATTCATAATGGAATTACTCAAACCTTCAGCTTCCATCTTCAGCAAGTAATCGGTAACAGAGGAGACCTCACCTTGCTCGGTGATCAATATAGGAAGTTGACTTTTAATGCCCGTATTATCTTCTACGATTGTTGCTTTGACTTTTACAGATGACAATCTAAGGCGCTCTATACACAATAAACATACTATACACTTTAAACCTTGTTGATTATTTGTCA
The DNA here is from genome assembly GCA_950073835.1 of uncultured Alteromonadaceae bacterium. GTDB lineage: Bacteria > Pseudomonadota > Gammaproteobacteria > Enterobacterales > Alteromonadaceae > Alteromonas. The sequence continues at coordinate 21,289 of CATMRP010000046.1, read as the reverse complement.
AATAAAAAGGCAGAAAATCTGCCTTAGTACACATTATACACCTTTTATGTTACTCTATATAACTCTCAGGCTCCTTTTTATTTGCATAATCTGAATACTTACCCAAAATGTAAATACAATGTAAAAACAGGGCTTTTAATTCCGTCATATTTTCGAGAAAATATGTAGGTACAATCTATACTTAACTACAAATCATCATTAGGTAGAGCACATGACAGCTAACTCTCAGCGCTACTCAGTTTTGCTTGAGAATGTTTTTTCACTGATCGACAAAAAAGTAGATGCCAAAAGCCGTGAGCATATTCACACCTTTGGACGGCATTTTTTTAAAAATATCTCACTGGACGATCTTGAGAATCGTAACGACAGCGATTTATACGGTGCCACACTCAGTTTGTGGAATACCTTCTCCAATTTCGATGCCAGCTCACCCCACGTACGCGTATTCAACCCGGAAATCGAAAAGCATGGCTGGAAGTCGAGCCATACCATTGTTGAGCTGATCCTCCGTGACGTACCATTTTTAGTCGACTCCGTGCGAATGGCGTTAAATCGCCTGGGCATCACTGCACATTTGTTGATTCACAGCCCGTTGAATATTGAGCGCGATGATAGCAACAAACTGGTAAATTTTCTCGATGCCAATCAAACCAGCAACTTAAGACAAACCGTGGTGTTTATCGAGGTTGATCGTCAAACCAGTAAAGCTGATCTGGAACAATTGACCTCAGAGCTGCATTCCACCATCGACGAAGTGTCACTGGCGGTAGCCGACTGGCAGCCGATGCTGGATAAGCTTAAAGCCATTACCGGTAAGGTTAGTAAAGCCAAAACATTACCGGTGGATAAATCCCATAAAGATACCGTGCTGCGTTTTCTGGACTGGCTAAGCGATCACAATTTTACGCTGATGGGCTATCGCTACTATTCGGTTAGCGCCATTGAGGGCGACCATCAGTGGACACCAGATAACGACAGCAGCCTGGGCCTGATGAAAAACTCCATCAGCGATAAACCTAGGTTATTATCCAACCTACCGGCAACCGCGCGGGAAGAGGCGTTAAGTCAGCATCTGTTATTACTGACTAAAACCAACAGTCGTTCACGGGTTCACCGTCCTGCGTACATGGATTATGTTGGCATTAAAGAATTTAACAGTAATGGTCAGGTCACCGGCGAGCACCGCTTTCTGGGTTTATACTCTGCCAGCTTTTATAACAGCAGTACCAAGGATATTCCGTTACTGTCGGATAAAATTCGCCGCATTTGCGAACTATCGCAGTTCGATCCGGACACTCACGCTTTTAAAGCGTTTAACAACATAGTAGAAACTTACCCCCGGGATGAGTTGCTGCAAACGCCAGAAGAGGAAATGGCCGAAATTATTCGCGGCATATTCCAGATGCAAGAGCGTGGTATTACCCGCTTATTCGTGCGCAAAGACACCTTTGGCCGCTTCTTCTCGTGTATGGTGTATGTGCCCAGAGAGCGCTATAACACCCAGTTGCGTAAAGAAACCCAGGCATTATTGAAGCGCTCGCTGAATGCCAGCGGGGAAGTGGAATTTACTACCTTTTTCTCAGAGTCGGTGTATGCCCGGACTCATTACATCGCCAGGGTAGAAGACAACAATGCGGAATTAGACGTGAAGGATATCGAGCAGAATATTATTGAGTTAACCAAAACCTGGAATGACCGCCTGTCGTCTGCTTTATCTTCGGCTTATGGTGAAGCCAAAGCGAAAATGCTGGAGCGTAATTATCTCAATGCTTTTTCGCCCTCTTATACCGAGCAAAACCTGCCCAGTGGAGCCTTAGTCGATATCGAAAAGCTGGAACAACTGACACCTGAAGAAAACCTCGGTATGTTGTTTTATCGACCACAGGAAGAGCAGTCCGACAGTCAGATAGTGAAGCTAAAGCTATTCCACTTGTTTGAACCGATTCATTTGTCTGATGTACTCCCGATTTTGGAAAACTTTGGTTTACGGGTTATTGACGAAAGCCCGTATAAGATCCAATGCGCCGATGGCAAGCTCAAGTGGGTCATGGACTTTACCATGCTGCATAAGAGCGGTAACGACCTGGACATGGTCAAGGCCCAGCAGTTATTCCAGGATGCCTTTGCCAAGGTGTGGTACAACGATCTGGAAGACGACGGCTTTAACCGCCTGGTGCTTAGCGCAGAACTCACTGGCCGTAACGTAACCATTCTGCGCGCGTTTGCTAAGTATATGCGCCAGACCGGTAGCAGTTTCAGCCGTGATTATATTGCTAATACACTGTCGAATTATCCGCACATCGCCGAAATGCTGATCAGCTATTTTGAGCTGATCTTTAATCCGGGCCGTAAGCCGAGTAAGAAGCGTCAGCAAACGCTGCAGGATAAAATTACCGAAGCGCTGGACCAGGTGAGTAACCTGGATGACGACCGTATCATTCGTCGTTATCTGGATATGATCAACGCCACACTGCGGACTAATTTCTACCAACCGGCAGAAGACGGCAGCGACAAGCCTTATGTGTCGTTTAAATTGCTGCCTGAGCTGATCCCGGAAATGCCATTGCCGTTGCCGAAGTATGAAATCTTCGTGTATAGCCCGAAAATTGAAGGTGTGCATTTACGTGGTGGCCGCGTAGCCCGTGGAGGCTTACGCTGGTCTGACCGTCAGGAAGACTTCCGCACCGAAATTCTCGGTCTAGTAAAAGCTCAGCAGGTTAAAAATACCGTGATTGTGCCAGTAGGCGCTAAAGGCGGTTTTGTGTGTAAACAACTGCCTGCGGGGGCCAGCCGTCAGGAAATCTTCGAAGAAGGCAAAGCTTGCTACCGTACGTTTATCCGCAGCTTGCTGGATATTACCGACAACATTGTCGACGGTGAAATTGTGCCGCCGAAAAATGTTGTGCGGCTGGACGAAGACGATCCTTACCTGGTTGTTGCTGCCGATAAAGGTACAGCGACATTCTCGGATATTGCTAACGGTATCTCAGAAGAATATAACTTCTGGCTGGGCGACGCTTTTGCCTCAGGCGGTAGCATTGGCTATGACCACAAGAAGATGGGCATTACTGCCCGCGGTGCCTGGGAGTCGGTTAAACGTCACTTCCGCGAAATTGGTATCGATTGTCAGACCACTGACTTTACTTGTGTTGGCGTAGGCGATATGGGCGGCGATGTATTTGGTAATGGTATGCTGCTGTCTGAGCATACCCGCCTGATTGTTGCCTTTAACCACCTGCATATTTTCTTCGATCCGGATCCGGACGCAGCGAAAAGTTATAAAGAGCGTCAGCGATTATTTGAAAACCCCAGTCTGACCTGGGATGACTACGACAAATCGCTGATCTCCAAAGGCGGTGGTGTGTTTAGCCGGGCGGCTAAGTCGATTACCTTAACGCCACAAATGAAAACCTGGCTGGGTACCCGTCAGAACTCGATGACACCTACTGAGCTTATTCATAACTGCCTTAAAATGCCGGTCGATCTGATTTGGAACGGTGGTATTGGCACGTATGTTAAGAGCAAAAAAGAAAGCCACAGTGACGTGGGCGACAGAGCCAACGATGCGTTGCGGGTGAATGGGTGCGACATTCAAGCCAAAATTATCGGTGAAGGCGGTAACCTGGGAGCTACCCAACTGGGGCGGATGGAATTCGCAGCGAATGGGGGCCGGGTGAACACCGATTTTATCGATAACGTCGGTGGGGTTGATTGCTCGGATAATGAAGTCAATATCAAAATTCTGCTGAATGCATTAGTAAGCAATGGTGATCTGACCGTTAAGCAAAGAAATAACCTGTTGTATGAAATGACCGATGATGTAGCTAAAATAGTGCTGCAGGATTGTTACCGTCAGACCCAAACTATCTCGGTCACCGAGATGACTGGCGTTTCTTCGCTTAAAGAGCAGTTACGCTTTATCCATGGCCTTGAGCGCGATGGCGCGTTAAATCGCGAACTGGAGTTTATCCCCAACGATGATGAAATCTCCGACCGCGCGGTACAGAATCGCGGCCTGACCCGACCAGAGCTGAGTGTGGTTACCGCTTACGGTAAAATGGTATTAAAAGACCAGCTTAATATTCCGGCCCTTACCGATAATCCGTATCACGGTAAGTTGCTGATCAGTGCCTTTCCGCCGGTATTGCGCGAGCGCTTTGCTGAGCAAATGCAGCAGCATCCGCTGCGGGCAGAGATTATTGCCACCAAGTTAACTAATAATATGGTTAACGATATGGGCGCGAACTTTGTCTATCGCATGCAGGAAGAAACCGGCGCAGATATTGTGGAAATCACCAATGCTTACAGTATCGTTAAGGGGGTCTTCAGTATCGGCCAATTGTGGAAGGACATTGAAAGCCTCGACAATAAAGTGGATGCCAAGGTACAACTGTCTATGCTGGAATCGGCGCGCCGTTTAATGCGTCGCGGCACTCGCTGGTATATTCGCCACGGTGATAACTGCAATGATATTCAGCAGAGCATCGAGAAGTATCAGCCTGCGGTAAATGACCTGTGTGAGAACCTGCCGAACTATCTGGTAGAACAGGAAATCAGCCAGCTCGAGAAAGCCACTCAAAACTGGATGGAAAAAGGCGTTCCTCAGGATATCGCAGCCCGGGTTGCAGCCTTCAGTAATCTGTTCAGTGCGCTGGATCTCACTCAGGTAGTGGAGCAGGGCTCGCACAGCATCGATGTAGTCGGGCGGTTGTATTATCAGTTAGGCTCAACCCTTGAACTGCACTGGTTCCTTGAGCAAATTAATAATCAACCGGTGGGTAATCACTGGCAGGCACTCGCCCGGGCATCATATCGTGAAGAGCTCGACTGGCAGCAGCGCTCGATTGTGGCCACTTTACTGGCCGGCAACGGTAAATCGAAAGATGCGGATGCGATTTTAGACAACTGGATGCAAAATAATGAAGCTTTGCTAAAACGTTGGTATCATATGATGAGTGAGTTTAAAACCAGCTCGAGCCACGATTTTGCGAAGTTTTCTGTTGCGCTGCGTGAATTGATGCTTTTAAGCATGAAGTCTAACCAGTAAACTACGCAACCATGGGTTGATACCTGCTTTTCGCTGGCGTTTGTCAGTGTAAGGTTGCATACAATATCTTCACAGCCCCGACCGGTATAAGTACCCGCCGGGGCTTTAATTTATGGCGTTATAACACTTCATGTACGAACTTATCCAAAAAGCTTTGCTTAACTGCGACCCCGAAAAGAGTCACGATTTCAGTATTAAATGGTTACACCGCACCCAGCGCACACCGCTGTCGGCACTGTACCGGGTAAACACTCCGGATAAGCCGGTTACGGTTGCTGGTGTTACCTTCAGAAATCCGGTAGGGCTTGCTGCCGGCCTGGATAAAAACGGTGAGTGCATTGATGCGTTTGCCGCTATGGGCTTTGGTTTTATCGAAGTTGGGACAGTCACACCTCGTCCGCAGCCGGGTAACCCCAAGCCGCGCTTGTTCCGTTTACCGGAAAAAAACGCCATCATTAATCGCATGGGGTTTAACAATAAAGGCGTAGATTATCTGGTTGACCAGGTAAAGGCCAGTCGATATGACGGCGCGCTGGGCATTAACATTGGCAAGAACAAAGACACCGAAGAAGCTAACGCGCTGGACGATTACTTAAAATGCCTCAACAAAGTGTATGAACATGCCAGCTATGTAACCATCAATATTTCCTCGCCAAACACGCCGGGTCTACGAAACCTGCAGTATGGCGAGGCGCTGGAAGCTCTGCTGGGTGGTCTGAAAGAAGCCCAGGGCGCACTGGCTCAGGTGCACGGTAAGTATGTACCGCTGTTTATTAAAATTGCGCCGGATTTAAGCCCTGAAGAAGTGAATGGCATTGCCGAGTCGCTGATAAAATCAGAAATGGACGGCGTGATTGCCACCAATACAACGCTGGATCGCGAAGCAGTGAAAGGCCTCGAGCATGCCAATGAAGCAGGTGGTTTAAGCGGTGAGGTGCTGGTGAATCAAAGTCAGCTGATCACCGAACAATTACACACAGCACTTAACGGTAAAATGCCCATTATCGGGGTCGGCGGTATCCATGATGTTGCCAGTGCTAAAGCCCGAATGGCGGCCGGTGCCGAGCTTATTCAGGTATATTCTTCTTTTATTTATCAGGGACCAGCGTTAATTAAACAACTGGTTGAAGGCCTTTAATGTCTGTTTCACAAACTCAGCCCGGATTTTTAGTTACCACCAGTCGCGGTCTCGACGAGCTGCTCAAACAGGAGCTAAGCGAGCTTTGTCCTGATGCAGAGCTGGCCATAGCCCGTGGTGGCGTCAGGGTAAAAAGCAACTTACAGGCGGCCTATAAGGTATGTTTGTGGTCGCGCCTGGCTAACCGGGTTATCTGGATCTTAAACGAAGGTAACGCAGGCACGGCTGAAGCACTATACGATAGCGCCCGCGACGTCGACTGGTCGCTGCATTTTGCCGTGAATAATACATTTTCAGTACAGTTTAATGGCAGCAGTAAAGCCTTTAATAATACTCAGTTCGGTGCCTTAAAAATCAAAGATGCGATTGTTGATCACTTCTATGAAGAAGACGGTTCGCGCCCTAACGTAGATCGCGACGTTCCGGATATCGTCATCAGCGGCCGTTTGCACCGCGATAAAGTACTCATTGGTATTGAGCTTTCTGGTGGCAGCCTGCACCAGCGCGCCTACCGTCAGGATACCGGCCTTGCCCCCTTAAAAGAGCATGTGGCGGCAGCCATGCTGATGCGTAGTGGCTGGGTTGCCAATATGGAGAAGCCGTTACTGGATCCCATGTGTGGTTCCGGTACGCTGGTCATCGAAGCTGCGCTCATGGCAAGGAATAAAGCCCCGGGTCTCGGCCGGACTCGCTGGGGGTTCAGCAAATGGCTGGGTCACCGGGAAGGTGACTGGCAGGCATTAATTGAAGACGCTAAGTCTGCCCAAATTCAGCCCGACGTTACGTTATTTGCCAGCGATATCGACCGTAAATTAATCGCCATTGCCAAACAGAATGCCAATGAGGCAGGGGTGTTTGAACTTATCGAGTTCAACGTGATTGATGCGACCAAATTTACCCCGCCTGCAGCCATAACTGAACCGGGCTATCTGGTGTCTAACCCGCCATATGGCGAGCGTTTAGGTGAGCTCACCGAACTTATTCCTTTGTTTGCTCAGTGGGGCGAGCAGTTAAAGCAACACTGGCACGGCTGGCAGGTGTCGTTGTTAAGCAGTAACCGGGAATTATTACGGCTGTTAAAGCTGCGCGGGAATAAAGAATACAGCCTGATGAACGGCAAACTCGAGTGTAAACTGGTTAATTATCAGCTCGACACCAACAATTGCCAACAGTTTGGTGACAGTCAGGATAACGACTTCGCCAACCGGCTGAAAAAAAATCTTAAAAAGCTTAAGCCGTGGCTCAAAAAGCAGGATACCAACTGCTACCGTATTTATGATGCCGATTTGCCCGAATACAACGTAGCTATTGATGTGTACGATGATTGCCTGGTAGTACAGGAATATGCGCCGCCGAAAACCATTGATGCTGAGAAGGCCCGTCGCCGCCTGCAGGAAGTGCTGCTGTATTTACCCGCTGTCACAGGCGTACCGGCTAAGCAAATCATGCTCAAGGTACGCGAGCAGAAAAAAGGCAAACAGCAGTACGAAAAGGTGAATACTACCGGTAACCGTAAAGTGGTGTGGGAAAACGGCGCCAAACTCTACGTTAACCTCACCGATTACCTGGATACCGGTTTGTTTTTGGATCATCGTATTACCCGCCAGAAAATCCGACTGATGGCCAATGGTAAAGACGTTCTAAACCTGTTTTCTTATACCGGCAGTGTGTCGGTTGCGGCGGCGCTTGGTGGTGCCCGCTCGGTAACAACAGTGGATATGTCCAACACCTACATCAACTGGGCCAAAGACAATTTTAAACTCAATCAACTCAACGGGGCGTACCACTTTGTACAATCCGATTGTTTGCAGTGGTTAGTCGGTCACAATGGTAAGTACGACCTGATTTTTGTTGATCCGCCGTCATTCTCCAACTCCAAGCGAATGGATACTACCTGGGACGTTCAGCGAGATCACGTGATGTTATTAACTCAGGTTCGACGCTGTCTGAATCCGGGCGGCATGATTGTGTTTTCTAACAATAAACGTGGGTTTAAGCTGGACAACGAGGCCATGGCAGAGCTGGGCTTAGCGGTTGATAATATCTCGGCACAAACCATTCCGCAGGATTTTGCCCGCCACAGCAACATTCACCAGTGCTATGTGTTGACCTTATCATGAAGATAGCGTTTTTTACCGGGCCACAGTGCTGTTTATGTGACGATGCGGATGCGCTGCTCAGGCAATCATCCGTCTACGAGCAACTGCAAATTACCAAACATAATATCCGTGATAATACCGACCATTATCATTTGTACGCGGTGCGTATACCGGTATTAAAGCGCGAGGATAACGGCGTGGAACTTGGCTGGCCGTTTACGCTCGATGAACTGGAGCTGTTTCTGAAGTGAGTGTATTACAACTTAAAAATATTTCGGTGCTATTTGGTACGCCGCCGTTACTCGACGGTGTTGAACTGGTAGTTCAACCGGGCGAGCGGGTTTGTATTGTTGGCCGTAACGGCAGCGGTAAATCGACCCTGATGAAAGTGATCAGTGGCGATGTCATCCCCGATGACGGCCAGCGTGTTGTGGAGCGTGATACCATTATTGCTCGGCTTGAGCAGGATCCGCCGCAAACCACAGATATCGCCTTATTTGATTACGTGGCCGAGGGGCTCGCTGAAGTGGGCGATATTCTGAAAGGCTATTTTAAGCAAATTCAGCTGGTCACAGACGATCCCAGCGAAAAAAACCTCAACAAGTTGCAGTCGCTACAGGAGCAGCTTGAAATTCAGAATGCCTGGCAATTTGAACAAAAAATTGAGCAGACGCTGACCATGCTACAACTGGATGGTAATGCCTCGCTGGCATCGCTGTCGGGTGGCTGGCGGCGCAAGGCCGCGCTGGCACGCTCGCTGGTGCGCTCACCGGATATCCTGTTGCTCGATGAGCCTACCAACCACCTGGATGTACAAATGATCCGCTGGCTGGAACAAAGCCTGCAGCAGTATCAGGGCGCCATTGTGTTCATCAGTCACGACCGGGCGTTTATCCGAGCCATGGCTACCCGCATCGTGGATTTAGACCGTGGCCAGCTCACCAGCTACCCGGGTAATTACCAGACGTACCTGGATAAAAAAGAGCACGACCTGGAGGTGGAAGCCAGCCAGCAGGCAGAGTTTGACAAAAAGCTGGCTCAGGAAGAAGTCTGGATCCGTCAGGGGATTAAAGCCCGGCGTACCCGTAATGAAGGCCGGGTGCGGGCGCTGAAAAAGCTCCGCGAAGAGCGCGCTGCCCGCCGTGAACTCACTGGAAATGCAGCTATGGCACAGCAGGCCGCGGCTCGTTCCGGAAAATTGGTGTTTGAAACCCAGGCCTTAAGCTATGCCATTGAAGGCAAGACTATTGTACAAGACCTGGATTTAACCGTATTGCGCGGCGATAAGATTGCCCTGATTGGCCCTAACGGCTGTGGTAAAAGTACTTTAATCAAGTTGTTGTTAGGCGAGCTTGAGCCGGTATCCGGCAGTAGTCGGCAGGGGGCTAACCTGGAAGTGGCGTATTTTGACCAGCACCGTCTGGGCCTGGATTTAGAAAAATCAGTAATTGATGTCGTGGCTGATGGTAAGCGAGACTTAATGGTCAACGGCCATCCTCGTCATGTTATCAGCTATCTGCAGGATTATCTGTTTACCCCGGAGCGGGTTAACGCGCCGGTGAAATCGTTATCCGGAGGAGAAAAAAATCGCCTGATGATAGCGCGGTTAATGCTAAAACCCAGTAATGTGCTAATTCTCGACGAACCAACCAATGATTTGGACGTGGATACGCTCGAAATGCTCGAGACATTGTTGATTAACTATACAGGAACGGTGATTTTAGTCAGCCACGATCGCGAATTTGTTGATAATGTTGTAAATTGCAGTTTGCTGTTTACTGAAAACGGCAAAGTAGAGGAATTTGTTGGTGGCTATTCTGACATTGAAAGCTGGTATGCCGGGCAAGGGAAATCCATTTATATTTCTTCTGCCGCAAAATCGGTAAAAAATGAAACTAAATCAGAAAAAGTCAGTCCGACAGCAAAGGCTTCTCCGCGTAAGGCGAAAAAGTTATCATATAAAGATCAACGCGAACTCGATAACTTACCTGCGCTAATTGAGAAGCTGGAAAAACAGCTCGAAGAACAACAGACACTGGTCAACGATCCTGAGTTTTTTAAACAGGACAGTGAACAGACCAGCGCCGTACTCAATGCGCTTGCTGAGAGTGAAGAACAATTATCCCAGGCCTATGCGCGCTGGGACGAACTAGAAAGTATGCTGGAAGATTGACAGCAGTAAACAGGATTTTGAATGAAACTAAAACAGCTTGCATCTGCAGTAATCCTTGCAACCTCCGCAGTTACTGCCGTTGCGGTATCGCCATTAGCGACTGCAGCAACCTATGATTTAACCCTGGCCCCGGTGCAGGACAAATCATTCTTTAACTTTGCCCAGTCCATTGATAACTCAGGCACCATGGTGGTGGTAAGTGAATCGGAATATAACCCGCCTATAGATTTGTCGATTCTGGACTTTGAAAACGAAAACTTTACCGTCCGTTTTGAAGATCCTGAAGCGGTTGAGCAGGGCGTATTCAGCAATGCCGACTACCAGGCGTTGTATGCGTATATTGTTAACGGTCGTAGTGGCAGCAGCGGTATCAATATTCTCATTCAGTCATTAGCGACCTATCGCAGTTATCAGGGCGATACGGTGACTGCCGATTTAATCCCGGGGTTTGACGTTATTGATGAAACCTTCGAAGACTACACTCGTAGTGCTTACAGCCAGGTAAATGACTCGGTAGGCGGTGACTTCTTTGTGGGCGCTGGCAGTACGCCGTTTTTCAAAGTGGATTACACCGATGAAGAAGGTGAGGAATATACTTACATTGTAAACGATACGCTGACTCAGGCTTTTGTTGAAGCCAACGGCTCAACCACCGCACTACTGCCAACCATGCCAACCGATACCGGTGTTAATGGATTCAGTGAGGCATTTGCGATTAACGAATCCTTGCAAGTGGCGGGCTGGGGCAGTGTTTCACTCACCGAAGATTACCAAACCGACATAGATGAATGTCTGGACGATGAAACCCGTGGTGAGACCCCGGTTGAATTGTGTATTTATAACCTTGGTCGCAGCATAACGTCTGGCAGTTACCGCCGCGCGGTAACCTGGCAACTTGATGCCCAGGGCAACGTGTTGTCTTCCACCCAGTACGGTATGGTCTTTGAACCGGCCGAAGATGAAGATTCTACCGGATACACCAGCAGAGCAAGGGGAATCAATAACAATGGTATAGCGGTAGGAACCTCGCATACCGATGAGCGTATTATTTACACGCTTCCAGGAGGCAGTGCGGCGTATTACGCCAATATTGTGGCTGCTACCTTTGCCAACGGTGAGACCACGGAACTGCTGCCTCGGGAGGAGAACCTCAGTAGCACAGCGGTGGATATTAACGACGATAACTGGGTCGTAGGAACGGTGCTGCGTGAAAACAATGGCGTGGCTCGTAACCAGATGTTTGTCTATAACATCGACAGTGGTGAGGCGGAATATCCTCAGGGCTTTTTCCAGACTGCTGCAGTGACTCCGCGTGCTATCAATAATAACGGCATTATAGTAGGTGAGGGTGAATACGAGTCAGATGTACAGACTAACCGTCAGCTGCGTGCCTTTATGTACGATATTAATGTCGGTGAATTTGTCGATCTTAATACCCTGCTAACCTGTGAAGAGCGAGAGCAATATACATTAGTAAGCGCTTCAGATATTAACGATAACAACGAAATAATTGCCAATGCCCGTTACATATCAACGCAGCGTTATATTACTGGTGAAGAAGTATTAACGGATGCCGGCAACACCATTGAGACAGACCGTGTTGTAGCCGTTAAGCTAACGCCAAACAGCACCGGTAGTATTGAACAGTGCGACAGTGTTGAAGAAGAACCTTATGAGCGCCAGGGCGCCTCAGCAAGCTGGTATGGCATCGCCTTATTATCGTTGCTGGCTGTGTTCCGCCGCCGCGTTAAAAAATAAGCGACAGTTGAGTCTGTAACAATGCAAACGCCCGGCAACTAGCCGGGTGTTTTGTTACTGACCAACACTAATAATAAAACCAACAACTATGAAGCAATTTATCAGGGAACTGTGGATTTTTGGGCTTAAACAAGCCAATGCCTGTCTATTCGGCGGCTTTTTACTGGCGCTAATGATAGGCACGAATCTCTGGTATCCGCTTGATGGTTTACATCGCTATGATTTTATTTTTCTGTCTGCTGTCGCCTTTCAGGTGCTTTTACTCGCCTTTAAACTGGAAACGTTGCGTGAATCACTGGTTATCGTGGTATTTCACCTGGTGGCAACCGTAATGGAAGTGTTTAAAACCTCAGATGCCATAGGGTCCTGGGTGTACCCTGAAGCTTATGTCTTTGGTATTGGCAATGTCCCTTTGTTTACCGGCTTTATGTACAGTGCAGTGGGGAGCTATATTGCCCGCGTTTGGCGGATATTTGAGTTTGAATATAGCCATTATCCAGCCAAAAAATTTACCGTGGTTTTAGTTTGCCTGATCTACATTAATTTTTTTTCGCATCACTTTATCCCGGATTGTCGCTGGCTGCTGCTGGCTGTTACCGTGGCTATGTTTTACCGCACTCGTATTTATTTTCGGATCATTAAAACGCACCGCTATATGCCATTGCTGCTGGGCTGGTTTCTGGTGGCATTCTTCATTTGGTTAGCAGAAAATATCGCAACATTTGCGAATATCTGGATATACCCTAATCAGCATGAGCAATGGCAAATGGTGCCGTTAGCCAAGCTGAGTTCGTGGTATCTGCTGATGTTGCTGAGCTTTGTGCTGGTATCGCTGATTAACAGCCTGAATAGTCGTCAAATTAAGCGCTAAGTAACAGCTATATAAGCACAAATTGCATTTTACAGGAGGTCATAATACCACCTGTACCAACTTGCAATGCTTTTTAGACCAATTACTTTTAAATGCTGAAACAATTATGAAAAAAAATTGTAATATAAAATGAGTAGAAATTTCAGATCGTTATAATTTGTCAAGCGTAAAAAAAACGAATCTCTCTTGAACCAAAACAAGCCTTGCACTATCTAATAAATAGTGCTCAGAAAACGCCACACTACCACTGAATATGTATTGAGTTGCTGGCCTATTCTGTTCACTGTTAACCCAACAAAAGAGGCTATTCAATGAAAAGACAAAAAAGAGATAAACTGACTCGCGCTCACGCTAAAGGCTATCAGGCAGGAATCAGCGGTCGCTCTAAGGAAATATGTCCCTTTCAAACGAGCGATACTCGCTCAGAATGGTTAGGCGGGTACAGAGAGGCCATGGAAGACCGCCAGTTAGGTGTGGTGGTTCGTTAACATCTCTTGAGTCAAAGCCCCGTAAAAGGGGCTTTTTTCTTGGCACAACCAATAGTAATAAGGCTATCAGTTAAACACACCAGCTCATGTTAGAAAGCGCTGGTATCCTGGAACAGACCCACTTTCAGGTCTTTCGCTGAATATATTTCACGGCCGTCAACTTCAACAATACCGTCAGCAAGGCCCATAAATAAACGGCGCTTAACCACACGCTTCATTTGAATTTTATAAGTCACTTTTTTCGCTGTAGGCAGGATCTGACCGGTAAATTTCACTTCACCAACCCCTAATGCACGACCTTTGCCCGGACCACCACTCCAGCCCAGGAAAAACCCTACCAGTTGCCACATGGCATCCAGACCTAAACAACCAGGCATTACCGGATCGCCAGGGAAGTGGCAATCAAAGAACCATAAATCGGGAGTGATATCTAATTCAGCAATAATCTGGCCTTTACCAAACTCTCCGCCTTCTTCAGAGATCAGACTCACACGGTCCATCATAAGCATATTAGGAGCCGGAAGCTGGCTGTTACCCGGGCCGAACATTTCGCCGCGACTACAGGCTAACAGGTCTTCTTTGTTAAAACTGGATTGTTTCGTTGTCATTGTATTCCCATCGATTATTTTTAACGAGCGTAATTTAGCGAACACTTGTACGCTAAACAACTCTGAACAGTAATTTTTTTGCCGTCAGGCAAGGATATACTCTAATTTTAGGCTAAAATGCCCGAAGTAATGCATAACCTTAGTAACCACGTTGAATTCAGGAAACTAAGAGGTTGGGGTTGCACTACACAATTTACGATTAAATACAGGGTATCATGACAGAATCTAAGAAAAATCCACGTGCTAATGCTGATAAACAAAAACGCTTTCGTGAGCGCCAGCGTGAAGCCGGTAAGCGCCAGGTCAGGGGCTATGTGACGCCCGAAGCATTAAGCTGTTATGAAGAAATTCAGCAAAAGACCGGCTGGAATGACAGCGAAGTGTTGTCAAATTCAATACGTTTAATGTACGCGGCTTACCGCTGTGGTCAGGTAAAATTGTTAAACGAGTGGCTAAAGGATCACAACCGTTAACCACAAAGGACTTTGACCGGTACAACCGGTTCATGACCAGAGGTTGGTAAACTTACCGTTGGGATCGTACATCTGCGCTTGTTTCTCAATATTGAAATGACGCAGTCCGCGGGGATCGCTGCCTACACCGGCCAGATACTGCCAGTTTCCCCAGTTAGCGCCTACATCGTAATCAATCAGTTGTTGTTCGAAGTACGCTGCTCCATAGCGCCAGTGTTCATTCAGTTCGTTAACCAGATAACTTGCCGCCCACTGTCTGGCCCGGTTCGACATATAGCCGGTTGCATTCAACTGACGCATACAGGCATTAATGTGCGCATTGTCAGTAGTACCTTGTTGCCAGTCGAGCAAAGACGCGGAAGGCTGCCTGATTGCAGGAGCCTGCTGCTGGATGCCTCCCGCGTCAAACCACTTCGCGCCATGTTTGATTTGTAACCACCAGAAAAACTCCCGCCACAATAATTCAAAATAAAGCCAGCATGTTGAATCGTTTGCACCATGCTCTGCTTCAAACCGTTTTAACTCTGCATAAATGCGGCGCGGAGAAATACAGCCGTTGGCAAGCCATGCAGAAAATTTACTCGAATAATCCCAGCCGTCGAGGCCGTTGCGTGTTTCTTTGTACTGGCTAATAAGGTGTTTGTCGAAAAAGTAATACTTAAGCTGTTTTTGCGCGGCATGCTCTCCGCCGTTAAAGGATGAAGAGTTGCCCCGTTGTAGTGGTAGTGATGGCCAGTCGGTTTGTAGCGCAATAGGTGGTGGTGGGATCACCGCAACGGGCTCAAAAGGGCGTTGCGGTGCAATGGCTTTTTCAACTGTCTTACGAAACGGGCTGAATTTATCAGGCATTGCGCTTATTTCAAACGGCAGATCTGTCGGGCTAAACAGGCTGTTATTACTGCCAGTGATCACATGCACGCCGGGATACTTTGTGGTGAGTTGCTTAAGCTGCTCCCGTTCATTGAGCCCCGGATATTCACCCACCCCGAGGATATCGACGCCATAAGCTTTTATGAGCTGAACAATCTCATCTACTGGCTCACCGGTAACAACCAGCAGCGTTTGCTGATTGTTATTTAATTGCTGATTCAGCGCAGCAAGTGATTCGTAAAGAAACTGTTGACGGTGATGACCTATGGCGCAATAACCATACTGATTGGTGGTAAACCAATGCTCATCGATGCAATACACCAGCAGTAACTTTTGGCAACGTGAGGCCAGCTCAGTAAGGACTGGCTGATCGTCGAGGCGCAAATCATGTCGGAACCAGTACAGGCCCGTTTTGGAAGAAGTCATATTCATAGCAGTCTTTACGATGTCCTTATCGATATGGATTTAAGCATAGATGAGAAAAATTAAAATAAACAGTCCGCTGGTTTTAATGGCTAAATAAGACCACCATCCACGGCAATGATTGCGATCGTTTTCAGGTGCTTTACGTACAAAGCAGGGCACATCAAAAACAACGATTAAAAAAGGAACAACATAGTGAGTCAGCCCGTATGTATTGTATGGTTCCGGCAGGATTTACGCGTAATCGATAACCCGGCACTGCTTGCCGCCGTTGAGCACGGCACAGTGGTACCGGTATATATCTTCGACACAGAACTCGATGAGGCAGGCCAGCCCGGCGGTGCCTCCAACTGGTGGCTTCATCATTCTTTAGTGTCACTGAATAAACGTCTGAATGGCCATCTGCAGTGCTTTACCGGAGAGCCGCAGAAGATCCTCAGCGAACTAGTAGAGAAATTCAGTGCTCAGGCAGTATTCTGGAATCGCTGCTACGAGCCAGCGGTTATCGACAGAGATAAACAAATAAAGCAAACCCTGCGCGAACGTGATTGCCTGGTGAGCAGCTTTAACGGCTCTCTGCTATGGGAGCCAATGAGCATCCGTAAGCAGGACGGCGGCGTATACCGGGTGTTTACGCCTTATTATCGTAAAGGCTGTTTGCAGGCTTCTGCGCCCCGTTATCCTTCGTCTGCGCCCGAACGAATTACTTATGCTGACGTGTCGCATCAGGGGCATAGCATTGAAGATGCGGGACTGTTGCCAGACATTAACTGGGACAGCGAATTTGCCAAACACTGGAAACCGGGCGAGGAGGGCGCGGCAGACAAACTCAGCGAATTTATTAAACACGCGGCAAAAGGCTATCAGGATCAGCGCAACATCCCGTCGGTGCGAGGCACGTCCCGCTTATCACCCCACCTCCACTTTGGTGAAATATCACCTAATCAGGTGTGGTATGCACTGCTAAACGCCTTTGATGATCAGGGTAGCAGTGACCTCGACTGCTTTTTAAGTGAGCTGGGCTGGCGTGAATTCAGTTATTATCTGCTGTTTCACTTTCCCACCATTACTGATAAGAATTTCAATAGCCAGTTTGACAAATTTAAGTGGCTTAATCAGGACGAAAAATTCATCGCCTGGACCAAAGGGAAAACCGGCATCCCCATTGTCGACGCTGGTATGCGCGAGCTGTGGCAAACCGGCTACATGCACAACCGGGTAAGAATGATTGTCGGTTCGTTCCTGGTTAAAAACCTGTTGATTGACTGGCGCAAAGGGGAACGCTGGTTCTGGGACTGCCTGGTAGATGCCGACCGGGCGAGCAATTCGGCTAGCTGGCAGTGGGTTGCAGGCTCAGGCGCTGATGCCGCGCCATATTTCCGTATTTTTAACCCGGTACTTCAGGGGGAAAAATTCGATAAGCAGGGCAGTTATGTAAAAACCTACTGTCCTGAGCTGGCCAACATGCCAGACAAATACCTGCATAAACCCTGGGAGGCGCCCAACGATGTATTGAAAAAAGCCGGTGTGGAACTGGGTAGCACCTATCCCAAGCCCATAGCTGACCTCAAGCAATCACGCCAGCGCGCGCTGGACGCGTACGCGGATACCAAGGGGGACTAATGGCCGGGGTATTACGTTTAGTGCTGGGCGACCAGCTTTCCCGCAAGTTGTCGAGCCTCAAAGGTTGTAATAAATCACAGGACAAGATCCTCCTTGCCGAAGTGCGTGAAGAAGCCACCTATGTAAAGCATCACAAGAAAAAGATCGTGTTGTTATTTTCGGCCATGCGTCACTTTGCTAAAGCGTTAAGCGAAGACGGTTACGACGTCATTTACCGGCGTTACAACGATGAGAGCAATCAGGGCTCGCTGCTCAATGAAGTTAAACACGCTTGCAGCCAGCATAGTTTTGATAGAGTTATTGTGACCTTTCCTGGTGAATACCGGGTGCTAAAGAGCATGCAACAATGGCAAAATCAGTTGGGGATCCCGGTAGAGATTTGCGATGACGATCGCTTTATTGCCACCCTTGAACAATTCAGCGAGTGGGCTGACGGGCGTAAGCAGTGGCGCATGGAGTATTTTTACCGCGAAATGCGCAAGTTAACCGGGCTGCTGATGGAAGGAGACAAACCTATTGGCGGTAAGTGGAACTATGATCAGGATAACCGTAAGTCATTGCCGGCGGATGTCTCTCCTCCTAAGCCTTATACCGTCTCACCGGACGACATTACCAGCGAAGTAATTGAACTGGTAGAGGCAGAATTTGAAAACCATATGGGGGAGGCCAAAGATTTCAACTATGCCGTGACCCGCGACGAAGCATTAAAGGTACTGGATCAGTTTATAGACCAGCGCTTTAATCAGTTTGGCGATTATCAGGATGCCATGCGCGAAGGCAACGTGTGGCTGTTTCATTCCCACTTATCGTACTACCTTAATTGCGGGTTGTTGCTGCCCATGGAAGTGATGAAAGCGGCAGAACAGGCCTATTTTGATGGTACTGCGCCACTCAATGCAGTAGAAGGCTTTATCCGTCAGATCCTGGGCTGGCGCGAATACGTCAGGGGTTTTTACTGGCACTGCATGCCGGGCCTCAAGCAGGAGAATTATTTTAATCATCAGCGCAAATTGCCGGACTTTTACTGGAGCGGGCATACCAATATGAACTGCATGCGCCAGTGTATTGGCGATACCAAGCGCCATGCTTACGCACACCACATACAACGCTTGATGGTAATAGGGAATTTCAGTTTGCTGGCCGGTTTATCGGTAGCGGAGGTTAATGAATGGTACCTGTTGGTCTATGCCGATGCTTTCGAGTGGGTGGAAATGCCCAATGTAAGTGGCATGATCCTGTTTGCCGACGGCGGTAATCTGGCCAGTAAGCCTTATGTGGCGAGTGGTCAGTACATAAACCGGATGTCGGATTATTGCAAGAATTGCGGCTATGCGGTGTCTAAAAAAACCGGTAAAAACGCCTGTCCGTTTAATTACTTGTATTGGGATTTTTTGATTAAGCACCGCGATAAACTGAGTAAAAATCACCGTATGGGGTTGATTTATAAAAGCCTCGACCGGATGTCTACGGAAACAATTGATGCTATGCAGGCACAGGCAGAGCAGTTACTTTCGGCCATCGACGATGCGTAAAGCGGATTTACCCCGTAAAATTTGCCCGGTTTGCCAGCGTCCGTTTGTGTGGCGTAAAAAGTGGGAGAAAAACTGGCCGGAAGTGAAATACTGCTCAAAACGCTGCAGTAGTGCCCGTTTACGTCACACCACAGCAAAATAATCGTTATGTAGTGAAACTGTCATTACTTTGCTGTGATATCCTTTGCTACTATAGTCTTAGTAAGCTAACTGCAGTTTGCCCGAACAGAAGCAAAAGATTTGAAAACATATACTTGTCAGTGTGGTAACACCTTATATTTCGCCAATAGCCAGTGCTTGTCCTGCCAGCGTCCGGTGGGTTTTTTATCGGATGCCCAGGTGCTATCTTCCTGCGACATTGATGCCCAGGGCAATTGGATAGCTGGCCACAACGGCCTGGCTTATCGCCAGTGCAGCAATTATGCAAAGCAAAATATCTGCAACTGGCTGGTACCGGTTACAAGTGACCAAAAATTGTGTCCGTCCTGCCAACTCACCGACACCATTCCCGATTTGTCCAAACCAGACAACCTCAAGCTCTGGTTTCGTATGGAGCAGGCCAAGCGGCATCTGCTTTACACCCTGTATAAGCTTGAATTGCCGGTTATAGGCAAACGGCATAATCCGCGCGGTTTATCGTTTCGTTTTCTTGAAGATCAGGTGGAGCAGGCGTTATACGACCGTGAACTCACCGTACAAAACACGGTATTAACCGGCCATAGTAATGGTGTGATCACCGTCAACCTGAAAGAAGCCGAAGAGACCAAGCGCCTCGCCATGCGTGAGTTAATGAACGAACGTTATCGTACATTGATTGGCCATTTCCGCCATGAGTCAGGCCACTATTACTGGGATGTGCTGATTAAAGGCAGTCAGTATATTGAGGCCTTCAGGGCGTTATTTGGTGACGAACGCAAGGACTATCAGCAAAGTCTGGAAAACTACTATGCAAACGGGCCAACTGCTGACTGGCAGCAACACTGTATCAGTGCCTATGCCAGTATGCATCCCTGGGAAGACTGGGCCGAAACCTGGGCGCATTACCTGCATATGGTCGATACGCTGGAAACCGCCAACGAATACGAAACCAGTTTAGAAAACCGCTTGCTCTCCAACCCGCTAAACGCCGATCACCCGCATACTGCCAGTTACAATGAAGAAAGTTTTGATACCTTAATTGACGACTGGGATCAACTTACCAACCTGCTTAACTCATTAAACAACAGTATGGGTCTGGACGATGCTTATCCGTTTGTTATCAACGCCAAGACCCGCGAAAAGTTGCACTTCATTCATCTGTTGGTTCGTCCGCTTTAACCTTTTCCCAGTCAAACCGGGGCAACTGTTCAAACGCGCGGTGCAGGCCGTCTGTCCACTGTTTTTTCATGGACTTGTACATTGGGCTGTTTAAGGTGTAGGTGTGATGAAAAGGCTCATCGAGCGAGTCATCCTGATACATTGCCAGTTCAATGGGCGGTCCTACCGAGATATTACTACGAATAGTCGAATCCAGTGACACCATGGCGCAGCGAGCAGCATCTTCGAGTGTGGTACTTTTAGCAATAATACGATCCAGTATCGGCTTACCGTATTTGGTTTCACCAATTTGCAGGTAGGGCGTATCTTCCGACGCGCTGATGAAATTTCCTTGCGGATAGATGTGAAAAATCTCTGCCGCCTGACCGGCTATCTGGCCGCCAAGAATAAAGTTAGACTCCGCACTGGCATTGGATTTCTCCATTGCTTTTTCATGCAGCGTTTGCTCTGCCTGACTCAGCTTACCGATGTATTGCGCTACTTCATAAAGTTGCTTGCCATGACGCAGGCTGAATTCAGCATCCGGATCGTTAAGATCGCGATTAATGGCATTCATCACTGCCTGAGAAGTGGCCAGGCTACCAGAAGTCATTAACACACAAACGCGCTCACCGGGCCAGCAATAACGCCGCATCTTGCTGTACGTAGCGACGTAATCCACACCGGCATTAGTGCGGGAATCTGAAGCAAAAACTAATCCGCGATTTACTTTTACGGCTAAACAATAGGTCAAAGGAAACTCTCTGAAAACACTTACAAATTAATAAGGATAGAATGGATGGAATCGGTGTGTTTTTCCAGATCAATTTGTCATCAATTTGTCATTATTTTCATTGCAATTTCAGTCAAAAGTCGCTTAGATGGTATTT
>CATMRP010000045.1 GCA_950073835.1 uncultured Alteromonadaceae bacterium | reverse complement strand
GCGCAGTGGGTAGCGCAATATGCCATGGGCCATGCAGACCAGGAATGGATTAAAGGCCGGGGCTGGAATCAGGAACTCTGGAGCGACCGCTCTTTTCCCAATGCAGAAGTACTCGATGATGTTATCAGCAATAAGCCGGTTTGGTTAACCCGGGTCGACGGCCATGCCGCCTGGGTAAACACTAAAGCGCTGGAACTGGCAGGCATCACTAACGATACTCCCGATCCCACCGGCGGCCAGATTATTCGCGATGAAAACGGCCAGGCCACCGGCGTACTGATTGATAACGCCATGGATCTGGTTGCTGAGGTTATGCCCAAACAAAGCAGCAAATTATACCAGGCGCAGTTAAATGCAGCAGGTGAGCACTTACTATCTGTGGGTATTACCGCCATGCACGATGCCGGCATTGGCCATCACGTATATGATTTTTACCTGGCACGGGCAGCCGAGCAAAACCTGCCGGTACGCATTTACGCTATGTTAAGCGCGACCGACCCTACCCTGCCTGATATGCTGGATACCGGCATTATTCGCAGCAGCGACGACTTCCTGTTTATCCGCAGTGTTAAAGCCTATGGTGACGGCGCGCTGGGCAGCCGTGGCGCAGCACTGATTAAACCTTACAGCGACGCCCCCCACCAGCACGGCTTACTGCTCACCCAACCGGAAGACTTTCCAAAGATCTTCCAGCAAGTGTTAGGCGCAGGCTTTCAACTGAACTTTCACGCCATTGGCGACCGCGCCAATCAGATGGTGTTGGATGAATTTGAACGCACCTTCAGCTCCACAGGAGGCCAAGAGCTGCGAAACCGTGTAGAGCATGCCCAGGTCATTGCAGTAGAAGATCTATCGCGTTTTGCCGAGTTAAAGGTATTACCGTCCATGCAGCCTACCCACGCCACCAGTGATAAAAACATGGCCGAAGACCGCTTAGGCAAAGATCGTATGGAAGGCGCTTACGCCTGGAAAACGTTAATCGACAGCGGCATTCCATTACCTCTGGGTTCAGACTTTCCGGTAGAACTGGCCAATCCATTTTATGGCCTGCACGCAGCGGTTACCCGTCAGGACAGAAATAACCAACCTGTGGCAGGCTGGTACCCGGAACAGGCGTTGACCATAGAACAAGCGTTTAAAGGCTTCACGCTGGACGCCGCCTACGCCGCCCACATGGAAGACGCCCTGGGTACCCTAACACCAGGCAAATGGGCCGATTTTATTCTGGTCGATCAGGATATTTTTGAAGTGCCGGCCCAGGACATCTGGAAAACCCAGGTTATTCAAACCTGGGTGGCCGGTGAGAAAGTGTTCGACGCGAACACCTCTGGCGAATAATCTCTAAATACCTGCGGCCTCTGGCCGCAGGCTTTGCCATTTTCACTACTCGTTTACTTTACTGTTTAAAACTGCCTCAAACAGCCCCTCGCGAAGTATATTGATAAAAGTACAAGATTCTAGTAGGTTACATGTTAATAACTTGTTAACTGTTGTGAGTACTATGAAAAGGAACTTCGTATTATTGGTTGCGCTGCTGTCTTTCCTTAGCGGCTGTGGTAGTGAGGATGAAGAGCAACAGGTGCAGCCTGATAGAACAGCACCTGTATTAATATTGCTAGGTGATGACCCTTATCAGGTTCCATTAAATAGCACATTCGATGATCCCGGCGCCTCAGCCACAGACAATGTGGATGGAGCGGTTGATGTCAGCATAACAAGTAATGTAGACACTTCTCTCCCCGGCTCATACACTATTGAATACTCAGCCACTGACTCGTCGGGAAATACAGCAACTGTTACCAGAACAGTTGTTGTCGTCGAAGCACTGAATATTGAAGTAACCAGTATTACTTCCGCGCCCGCGTTTTATGTTGAAATCGCTTACGACAAGGCGACATCAGGTAAAATTAACCAACCCATTGAGTTTACTGCCCATACGACCAATAACACCTACGATTTAACCTCTTACAACTGGACGTTTGGCGATGGCGACACAGAAAGTGGCGAGGTCATCAGTAAAACGTTTACCGAACCTGGTGTTTATGAGGTAGCGCTCGAGGTTACCGATGCCAATGCAAACACCGTTTCAGTATCAGTAGCTATCAATGTATTTGACGATAACAATAGCAGCCTTAATGGATTGGCTGGCATCTATCCTGGAGATATAGATGGTAACGAACTATTAGAATCAACAGATTTTACGCTACTTGAAAATCACTTGTCAGGCGTAAGCTCGTTGCAATCTGACTATCAGTATCTGGTTGCTGACGTTAACTTCGATGGCGATATTACCGATACTGATCGAACTTTATTGGCAGCCATGCTAGGCGAAAACTGGCCATCCTATTTGTCAGCAGACGAAGCACTTCCCGGCAGTTCACTGCTTATTATGCATGATGCTTTGTTAGACCCTCTCACTTCTGTAGAAGTCCAAATTGGTGATGACGATCCCATTGCACTTGAGCGCGTTATTTTGGGATACGGCGCTTTTGTGGTCCCAATTAACCTTGATGAATTTTACTTTAAAAACTTCACGCAAAAAAATACAAATATAAAGCTATTGTCGAACAATGAGTTAATCGAAACCTTTAGTTTCACAATCCTAAAACCAGAACCTCTGACTGAACCATATACTGGCTTAAAAGAAGCAGTAGAACAATTTGATGAAGCCCTGGATTTAGTTAATCAGGAACTCAGTGCAGTGCTTACACAAAGCACTATCTCAGAAGACAGTAAGACGTCTATTATGCGTCTAATGGATGTTGTGTCCACAGATATGCTGCAGTATCAATCTGAAATGCTGGAAGTATTGAATGCAATAGATAACGACTCCTTAACCTACATAGAACAGCTGGCAATGAATAACAGCAGAGCAATTAATCTTGACGGCTTAGGTCACTATTCTGCACCTGATGCAGTAAACCAATTTGCAAAAGTCCGTACCAGTGAAGCCTCTTGCAGTTTACCGGACCGGGTTGATGGATTAATCAGGGCAGTAGATACCCGTGTAGCTAATGAGGAAATTTTTAAGCCAACTTCAGACGCGTTAGGTTACAGTTGCGATACTTTATTACTTGCTGCAACAGATCCCAGATATACTGTGGCACTGGCTCCAATAGCCTTCAAATGTAAGGCTGTGTCCGCGGCTATCAGCTCTACTTTAACAGTACTGGAAGTCATTACTGATACGGTTCCCACTTTGCAACCAGGCTTGACGTTTAAGTCGGAACTCGAAACCATTGAGCAATATCAGCAGTCTGGGATCTCTACAAAATTAAGAGTTAAGAATGACGTTTGTGCCTCCGCAAATCAGGGCACGGCTAAAATTCTGGACACTGTGGAGGAGAAGCTTATCAGCCTGATAATGGGCAAGTTAATCGCCGGGGCAGCCTTCGACAACATAAAGGCCCTCCCTCTCGTAAAGCGCAAGATGTTCCGGGCTGACGTTATTGATACGCTAAGAGGGTTTGTTTCTGATGCTTTGTCTCCAATCACGGATGAACTGACTAATCAACTTAATGAGTTTAAGTCAGAGTTTTGTGGGATAGTTATCAATTCTAAGGTTGATTACCCTACTTGTAACCTGGAACAGTTTTCTATCTTCAACACATTACCGGCCGGGTCACTTGATAAGGAACAAGAGGTTTATATCGGTCCTTCTTTCATCGAATGTTTTGACTTACTGGGTACCGATGATGACATATCAATATTTGGCGCGTTCCACTCCGAACAGGCTGAGTATTCAGGCTCAAAAGACCTTTTAATATCTTGCCCGGCTTTATCAGGGTCGGTCGATATTTCACTGAGGGTCACTTACAATGAAAATACTGAATATTGCCAGAATGAGCGTCCGGTTGGCAGTGTGGAAACGTATACCGAAACCTGGACATTTAATCCAGATAATGGCACGGTGAACGTATCATATGGCGGCGAATCGATTGTTGCCAGTTATGACAGTACCACCTCATCTGTTTCAGGGAATGATAATGACTCAACAGGAGTCTGGGAATGGGACGCAACTTATGCTGCTGAACAAAGTTATCAGTCTCAGGGGGCGTACACAGTCTTCCTCGGAGATGGGGAAGATAGCATTATCACCGATGAAGGCACTTGTCGTTGGTATTGGGATATGACAGCCCGGTTTAACCACTAAATTAACAGGCATATGCGAACAGACGATGGTATATTATAACGCTTCGTCTGTTACCGTCTTGTTCCGCCACAACAACCAGCGCGGGAAGCCAACTAAAAAGCACACAAAGGTTACGTAACCCAGTATGCTCACCATCGGGCTATACAGGGCATAACTTAACACCTGGGCTTGTGCAGGATTACCAGGCGAATAAACAACTGTCAGGTTATCGCCTTCTTCGATTAAACCCATACCAGCATAAATATGCGCATTGACGTATATCCGGTATGTTTCTCCCGCTACCTGATACCGAACCGTAATCTCATGTAATTCAGATTCACGCGGAGAACCTGTTCCCCGGATTTGCTCGATATAAACCTGCTTATCCACCACAGTACCACTGGCGAAATTACCATTAATAAAACCGGTAAGCACGCTGCCGCTTAACAGCAGCATGGTAAACAGGCAAAGCCAGCCGGTTGCCAGGGTATATTTCAGGTGTTTTCTTTTTTGCGTAGTACTCAATATCGTAACCTCCCTGAGTGGTGCCGGACTGATCTGACCGGAAATCCCACAATGCGATGGTGAAATACTGTATAGTGATCGCCGTTTTTTAGCTAACAGGAATCAATATGTCTTTAAGTGTAAACAGCTATTTCGACGATAACGTTAAATCTATCGCTTTTGAATCAGCCAACGGCCCGTGTACTTCAGGGGTGATGCTGCCTGGTGAATATGTATTCTCTACCAGTAAAGATGAATTGATGAAAGTTGTTGAAGGTGAGCTGGTTGTTAAACTGCCTGGCGCGGAAGAATTTTTATCATTTAAAACCGGTAGCGAATTTAATGTCGCGGCGAATCAGTCGTTTGACGTTAAAGTTAGCACCACCACAGCTTACCTGTGCTTCTATAGCTAAGGCTGAGTTTATTCAGCGAGCCGGTCAAGGCTCGCTGGCTTTTCCGCGCAAACAGAACACTTCTAATTAATAGAGTGTCTTAATCCACTTCTCTTCGGTAATAAAGCTCCAGTCCCACTTAGAGTATTCTTCAGGTAAGCCTTTCTCTACCGCTTGGTCCACCGATAATCCTGCCGTTTTTTGTTCTTCCACCCAGGTTTTGGTGGCTTTGATCATCGCCAGAAAGTTTTCGTAATCCGCTTTGTTGGCGAGTGGACCATGGCCTGGGATGATTTTAGTCTCGCCATCGATTTTCCCCAGCAGGGTTTCAACCGCCCAGATATACCCCTCTACGGTACCACCAGCACCTAAGTCGATATAGGGGAAGCGTTCGTTAAAGAACAGGTCACCAGTGTGTAACACGTTGGCCTCTTCAAACCACACCACACTGTCGCCATCGGTGTGGCCGTTAGCTAAGTGAAACACGGTGAGGGTCTCATCGTTGAAGTGGATTTTAATTCCGTCATCAAATGTCACTACCGGCAAGGCAGCTTTGCCGATAGAGTCATCATTGGCCAGGCGGATACGCACGTTTTCGTGGGCAAAGATGGTGGCCCCTTTATTATCATGAAAAAAAGCATTACTGCCGGTATGGTCGCCATGATAATGGGTGTTGATCACATAGCTCGGTGTATCAGTTGCAATATCTCCCAATGCAGCACTGATTTTGGGTGCCAGGGGTGCAAACTGATCGTCAATGATCAGTACGCCATCGTCGCCCGCAGATACCCCGATATTACCGCCAGCGCCCTGTAGCATGTAAGCACTACCGTTTAGTGGCGTGACACTAATCGAAACATCAGCGAAACGATCCTGAGCTGTACTCTGTGATGCACAAAATAGTAGCGCCGCCCCAAGCGTGCTGGAAATAAATGTTTTCATTTTATTTGGTTACCTGTCGTTAACGTATAGTGGTTGGCTGAAATTCCATTCTGCCATTTATAAGCTGTTACAGACAAATAGGTTCACTCATGGGGCCGGATTGCCACTTATGAAGTTGCTTCAACAGCCTTTTCGCCCAAGAAACGAAAGCGCTCTACGCTGCGGCCGTTTACTTTTACTTCCTCAGTAAACATGGAAAGCGGTCTTACCCACAAGCCTCTTTCACCATAAAGAGGGCGGTAGACCACCAGATGGGTTTCATCTTCTGAGTGTGTTGCCACACCAATCACTTCGTAATTGTTGCCTTTGTAATGTTGGTAAATTCCCGGGCTTATCATTAAATACTTCCTTTAGGTGATGCGCACAGTCAGTTTGTTAGTCTAGTTCAGGATCCTTTGCTCTGCTAACTCATCGGCGCAGTTAGCTGCCGGCAGATTTAAGACTCCTCAAACGGTAAATCCAACTGTTTGTTTTCGTCTTTTTCTGCCTGTTACAGAGCATGTATAGCATTTTAGTAAAACAAGACGCCCTGTGGTAGTTAACTCGTTCGGGCGCTTGTCAGTTATGGAGTGTTAATGCTGGCGGGATTGATTTTTAACTGCAATCAACGTGATTAAACCAAACAACAGCGTTAACAGTGAACCAGGCGCTGGTACAGTGCTGGTGATGGTGTAGTCGATTTCCAATAGTGGCTCATATGCAGAGTCCACACCATACATCTCAGACGGTGATGTAAATGTCCAGTCTCCCGCGGCAATCAGCAGCGACAAGTAACCATCATCGTAGTAACTTGTCTGGATACCGGGGTCCAAATCGAGTGCCACAGCAGGCTGATAGCCATCAATGGTGGACAGAAAATACGACGAAGCCATATTCAGCAAACTGCCAAAAGGTGCTGCTGCATAAAAATCATCATAGGTAATGGACGCTTCGTCCCAGTTGTCATAGGTTGTTCCCATAACCCAAAAAGGATTTCCACCATAACTGTCGGACGTTTCACCAATGGTTAACGACACACTGTTGATCATCATCGAATCACCACCGCCAAGCAGGGAATACAAACTGGTTAAATCAAACCCCAACAGGCCATCGGCGGTGTAATAGGACTCATAGTACACATCAAGCGTACTGTTTCGTCCTGAAGCGTAATTCCCTATATACCCGTAGTCATCATCCCACGCCGAATATAGCGTGGTTGCATGGCTTGCATAAATTGAAATTGTTGCCGCATTTAGCGACATACTATTACTTACAAATGCAAAAATGACTAACAATCTAAATAAATATTTCATAGACTTTCCTTAGTTTATAGAACTGGCTGTTTGTCCTGAGTTCAACAAAAACGCTAAGAGTGAACCGCCTTGCACTCTGGTAAACAATACAAACTACCGGGTACTCCTTTTTGCCCTTAATACTAGTTTGCGAGGATAGCTTAAGTTAATCTGAGCATTTTTTCACCAGCAAATATGCATCATTATTACTCAATCTGTAAATTGGTTTAATCGAGACGTATTTTTTGGGGTCAGAAATTAAGTGCCGCCTGTCTCAAACGGTAAATCCAACTGTTTGTTTTCGTCTTTTTCTGCCAGGCCTACCTGTAAACCCACCAGCCTTATGCCCCGACCATTGCTGCGCTGATACGCTTCCTGCAACAAGGGTTTAAAAGCACTGCGGTGAACACTGGGGTAGCGGTGTTCTGCTGAAGTCAGCTGAAAATCACTAAACTTTAACTTTACGCCCAGTGTCCGAATATTAGGCGGCCGGCCACCATTGTGTTTTTGCTGATGGGCGGTGAGTCTTTCCTGTAGCGTAGTATACAACTTATCGATAATTTCATCACACGCCTCTACCGTCTGAATATCTTCGCTTAACGTACGCTCGACGCCTACTGACTTGCGTATCCGATTGGTTTGCACGGGTCGCTCATCAATGCCATGAGCTCTGTCCCAGATAACCTGACCAAACTTACCAAAGCGCTTTTGCAACTCTGTTATCGGGTAGGCTCTTACATCTGCGCAGGTATGCAATCCCAACTGATTGAGCTTTTGCACAGTTACCTGGCCCACCCCGGGGATCTTTTTAAGCGACATGGCTTTAACAAATTCATCCAGCTGATCTGGCGTAACCACACACAGGCCATTGGGTTTGTTTTCGTCGCTGGCAACCTTAGCAACAAACTTACAGGGCGCCACACCGGCTGATGCCGTAAGGTTGAGCTCGCTGGCGATACGCTGGCGAATTTCCTCGGCTATGCGGGTAGCACTGCCCTTAAACAACGACGAGCCGGTAACATCCAGATAGGCTTCATCCAAAGACAAAGGTTCAATCAGGTCGGTGTAATCTGCAAATATGGCCCTTATCTTTTGTGACTCTTCCTGATAAACGGTCATGCGCCCTTTAACCAGCTTTAAATTGGGGCACAGTTTTAAGGCATAGGCCGACGCCATGGCAGAGCGCACACCAAATTTACGTGCCGGATAATTGCAGGTAGCTATCACCCCACGGCGCTCGCTACTGCCACCAATAGCAATAGGAATATTACGCAGCGACGGGTTGTCCCGCATTTCAACTGCTGCGTAAAAGCAATCCATATCCACGTGTATTATCTTGCGCATGCCAGCAACTTTATTTCAGCCTGTTGGGGCAACCGTTTACTTTGGGTCTTCATGGTAGTGAGATAATACTGTATATTTAACCAGCCATCCAGTTTCACTTGCGGCTTTTGGCCTGTCTGCGTTTGGCATCTACGACTAATAGCGCATATAGCATTGTAAACAGATTGTTAACAACAATTGACTTCCTGACGAATTGGTTCAGTACTTTAGACTAGCTACAAACCAAGACCTGCGTACAAGCTCACGTTAACATTCTGATTATTCGTGTAAAAACTGACAACACATTTGTAAATGCAGGGATAATAAACAAACAATCAATTAACAAATAAGGCTTTTTATTTTCTCTAGGATGGTGATTCATCCGATTCTCATTACCTTATTTGGAGTCAGTACACATGAGTAACAGTACCACCGTGGACGGCAAGGCTGATTTGTCCGGGACAGCCTCACCGCCGCAGTCTTCAGATTACAGCAAAAAACATAAACCCAGCTCCGCCTTTAACGGCAGGGATGAGTACCTGGAGCATGAACTGCAGATCATGTCACCACGGCGCTGGCGGCCTAACCTGCCGTTGCGTGACTACCGGTTCGAGTGGGAAGACACCATTCCGGCAATGGCCGGCACTATCGGTAAGGTTGTTATGGTGGGGGCGATTGCGGCGACCTTTGCCGGCCCTTTAGGGCTCGGAGACGGCTTCGTGCTGGAGAATGTGCGCTACGAGCTAATCCTGGTCGCTTTCTTCATTGTGTTGTTTTCAGGGTTTATCTTGCCAACGGCTAACCTGGCCGGTACCCACGGGCCGTTAATTCCGCTTATTCCCATTGTGGTAGCAGCAGGTGGCCACCCTATGGCGTTTGGTCTGCTGATTGGCGTGTTTGGCTTCTTGCTTGCGGTCAGTAAAGGCGGCAGTCTGCTTGCCCGGCTCACCAGTAAAGGGGTGTGCGGCGGCCTGTTGCTGTACCTCGGCTTTATTGGCACTACCTCCCAGGTAAAGAAACTGTTTGCCTGGGCAGAAGGCATCGATATGGCCCACATCGCCTTTATTGTTATTGCCTGTACCATTGTACTCTATGCTTTACTCGAACATTGGAAAAAGCGCTGGCTAGCAGTCCCTCTAAGTTGCGTGCTGGGTGGCGGTGTGGCTTTTTTGCTGGGCGCACCGTTTGAGTTTAACACGGCCCCTGGCTTCCCTAATATGAGTCCTTCCTATTGGTGGGGTGAGAATACCGGCTGGATGCTCGGCTTACCCACTTTTGAAAGCTTTGTGGTGGTATTGCCTTTTGCCGTGCTGGCAGTAGCTATGTGGTCACCGGATTTTCTTGGCCATCAGGTGTTTCAGAAAATCAGCTATCCGCCAAAAACGGAAAAAGTGCAGATGAATATCGACGATACCATGGTCAGCGCATCGGCGCGGCAAATGGTGGGCTCCGTGATGGGCGGTGCAAACTTTACTTCTTCCTGGGGCACTTACATTGTACCAGCTGCCATTGCCAAACGCCCTATTCCTGCCGGGGCTCTGCTAACCGCTTTATTCTGCGTAATCGCAGGTATTTGGGGTTACCCCATGGATTTGGCTATCTGGGAGCCTGTGCTGTGTGTAGCATTGATTGTGGGGGTATTTATTCCGCTGCTAGAAGCAGGCATGGAAATGACCCGTGAAGGTAAAACCACGCAGTCAGCGGCGATTGTGGTGTTCTCATCGGCATTGGTTAATCCGGCTTTTGGCTGGTCACTCACCATGCTGCTGGATAATCTTGGCCTCATCGGCTGTAAAGAGCGTAGTGCAGAACTTTCCAGCATGAGCCGTTGGATTGTGCCCGGCATTATGTTTGGCGTACTGACTACGGTGATGGCCTTGGTTGGATTACTGCCAGGCCTGCCGGCCATTTTACCCGGTTTTTAATCGTGGTAGCGAATAGCTAACCAAACACAAAAAAGCCCCGCTCAGCAATGGCTGGCGGGGCTTTTCTATTATCTTACGCGTTAGATAATGCGGTCTTTATCCCACTCTTTTAACTTTTCCTGACGGGCCTGTTCTTTCTCCATACGCGCTTTCTTACGGTCGCAGGGCTCCGGGCAATCGCAGGCTTTTTCGATACCCAGGGCGCCTAACCCCCCACAGCTACCCGAGATACTTTTCTTTTGCATGATGTAGCCAATTGCCATGGCGCTTACCATCACTAAAAAGAAAGCAAAAGCTAATATAAAAGTACTCATTGTTTAACCAACCTCAGCGCTTAGCGCATTAATAAACCGTTACCAGCTCTTCGAAAGCCGGACTGGTATATTCTTCAAAATCCTTGTCTTTCCGACGGATAATAAATACCGCAATGTCATTAGCTTCGGCCACTTCGATGGCATCTTCCCATCCCATAACATTGAATGCAGTGGCCAGGCCGTCTGCTGTCATTGACGACGAGTGAACAACCGTTACCGCTACCGTATTGTGTTGAATAGGCTTACCGGTACGCGGATCGATAAGATGTGAATAGCGCGTACCATCCTGCTCATAGTAATTGCGATAATCGCCCGATGTGGCAATGGCGTTTTCACCTATCGAGACCACTTTTTGCACGGCTCGTTGATTCGACACCGGCTTTTCAATCGCTATCAGCCAGGGTGAGCCGTCGCCCTTCTCGCCTTTAACGCGCATCTCACCACCAATCTCTACCAGGTAGTCATGAATGCCGTTTTCCTCCAGCAGGTCGGCGACCACATCCACACCATAACCTTTAGCTATGGTCGATAAATCAACATACAACTGCGGATGGCCTTTCACCAGCGCATTACCTTGTACCTGTAATTTATCCAGGCCAACATACTCTCTCACTGCTGCAACATCCTCTTCGCCGGGGATGGTTTCAGGGCGCATGGTAGGGCCGAACCCCCAAAGGTTTACCAGCGGTCCTACGGTAACGTCGAGTACGCCGTTGCTCAGCTCTCCTAACCGTAGCGCTTCGTTTACCACCAGTAAGGTTTCATCTGATACCGTAAACGGCTCAGCAAAACGGTACTGGTTAAAACGGGACAGCTCTGAGGTTGGATCGTAGGTCGACATTAACTTGTTAACCTGCACCAGTCGCTTATCAATAGCGCTTTTAATGGCGGCTTCGTCCACACCCGCCACTTCCGGAAACTTCACATTGTAGGTCGTCCCCATTGTCTGACCTAAAACATGCTCAACTTTTACCGCTGGCTGCCTGGAGCAGGCAGTCATTAGTAAGACCACCATAACCAGCAAAAATTTCATTTGTGTCACGTTCGTCCCCTCTGGACACTACTGCAATATCAACTTAATTATACAAGCATAATAAAAAAGGGGCTAACAGCCCCTTTTATTATTTTACGCTAATGGCTTAGCCACCGAAGTCATCCAGCAGGATGTTTTCGTCTTCTACGCCAAGGTCTTTCAACATGTTGATAACCGCAGCGTTCATCATAGGTGGTCCACACATGTAGAACTCACAATCTTCTGGTGCAGGGTGGTCTTTCAGGTAGTTTTCCAGCAGTACATTGTGGATGAAACCTGTGTAACCGTCCCAGTTGTCTTCTGGCTGAGGATCAGACAGTGCAACGTGCCATTGGAAGTTGTCGTTCTCTTCCTGCAACATATCGAAATCTTCTACATAGAACATCTCGCGCAGTGAACGGGCACCATACCAGAAGCTGATCTTACGGTCAGTCTTAATACGACGCAGCTGGTCGAAGATATGCGAACGCATTGGCGCCATACCAGCACCACCACCAACGAATACCATTTCGGCATCAGTGTCTTTCGCGAAGAACTCACCAAATGGACCAGAGATAGTGGCTTTATCACCTTCCTTCAGGCTCCAGATGTACGATGACATCTTACCAGCCGGCAGGCTCAGATTATTTGGCGGCGGCGAAGCAATACGCACGTTCAGCATGATAATGCCTTCTTCTTCCGGGTAGTTCGCCATTGAGTACGCACGAATGGTTTCTTCATCTACTTTTGATTCGATGTCGAAGAAGCCAAAGCGCTCCCAGTCACCACGATACTCTTCTGGTACATCAAAGTCTTTATACTTAACGTGATGCGGTGGAGCTTCGATCTGAATATAACCACCGGCACGGAAAGGTACGCTTTCGCCGTTAGGAATTTTAAGCTTAAGCTCTTTGATGAAGGTTGCTTTGTTATCGTTAGAGATAACTTCACAATCCCACTTTTTAATACCAAAGATTTCTTCTTCCAGCTCAATTTCCATGTCTTGCTTAACAGATACCTGGCAAGACAGACGGCAGCCTTCGCGTGCTTCACGCTTGGTGATGTGGTCAAGCTCGGTAGGCAGAATTTCACCACCACCTTCTTTTACGTCAACACGGCACTGTCCGCAAGAACCGCCGCCACCACAGGCTGATGATACGAAGATACCCGCATCGGCTAATGCACCCAGCAGTTTACCGCCCGGCGCAGTTTTAATGTCCTTCTCAGGATCATTGTTGATTCTGATAGTGACGTCGCCTGATGGTACCAGCTTCGACTTGGCAAACATGATAATAAATACCAGCGCCAGTACGATGATGATAAACATCCCTACGCCAAGAAAAATTTCGATTTGATTCATAGTTTCTGCTCCCTAGCGTCGATTACAGCTGTACACCAGTGAAGGACTGGAAACCCAGCGCCATCAGACCAGCAATCATGAAAACAGAACCCAGACCACGGATACCGTCTGGCATGTCAGCATATTTCAGCTTCTCTCGCACAGCAGCCAGTAACACAATAGCCAGAGCCCAGCCCATACCACTACCAACACCGTAAACAATACTTTCGGTAAAGTTGTACTCACGCTGTACTGCGAAAGCTACACCACCGAAAATTGCACAGTTAACCGTGATAAGCGGCAGGAAGATACCCAGGGCGTTATAAAGTGCCGGGAAGAACTTATCCAGACTCATTTCCAGGATCTGAACCAGTGCTGCAATAACACCGATAAAGGTCAGGAAGTTCAGGAAGCTCAGGTCCGCATCAGGGAAACCAGCCCAGGCTAATGCACCCGGTGCCAGAATGTTTACGTAAATAATCTGGTTCACCGGTACCGAAATACCCAGTACCACGATTACCGCAACACCCAGGCCCATTGCTGTTTTTACTTTCTTAGATACGGCCAGAAAGGTACACATACCCAGGAACAGCGATAACGCCATGTTCTCAACAAAAATTGAGCGAACAAATAATGATAAATAATGTTCCACGAAATTTACTCCTTAGGCTCAACTTGTTCCGGGCGAATAGTACGGATAACCCATACCAGACCACCGATTAAGAAGAACGAGCTGAACGGCAGAATCAGCAGACCGTTAGCCTGATACCAGCCACCGTTTTGAATCAGCGGCAGGATTTCGAAGCCAAGGATAGTGCCGAAACCAAACAACTCTTTAATGATACCCACAATAATCAATACAAATGAGTAACCCAGACCGTTACCGATGCCGTCTAAGAATGACATCAGCGGTGGGCTCTTCATTGCATAGGCTTCTGCGCGGCCCATTACGATACAGTTGGTAATAATCAGACCAACGAATACCGACAGTTGTTTTGATACCTCATAGGAGTATGCCTTGAGGATTTGATCCACAACGATTACCAGCGACGCGATGATCGTCATCTGAATGATGATCCGCACGCTGCTTGGGATCTGATTTCGAATTAACGAGATAAACAGGTTAGAGAATGCTACTACGCTGGTCAGTGCCAACGACATTACTAACGCCGTTTCAAGTTTGGTAGTAATCGCAAGTGCAGAACAAATCCCCAGGATTTGAAGTGCAATTGGGTTACTGTCTAAGATCGGTCCAAACAGGACCTTCTTCATTTCTTTAGTATCAGCCATGATAATAACCCCTTACGAACGCCAGGCTTGTTTTTTAAGGAACGGGCCAAAGCCGTTTTCGCCAACCCAGTACTGAATGGTGTTGTTTACACCATTACTGGTTAGCGTTGCGCCAGACAGCGCATCCACTGCATACGGGTTGTCTTCACCGGCCGCTTTTTTCACTTCCAGTGCAACATCGCCGTCTTTATACAGCTTTTTGCCATCCCACTTTGCCTGCCATTGTGGGTTTTGTACTTCACCACCCAGTCCCGGCGTTTCTTTTTGCTGATAGTAAATCAGCTCACGAACGGTTTTACCGTCTGAGTCAACCGCCAGGAAACCATACATCAGGTCCCACAGGCCGCTGCCGTGAACCGGCAGAATGACACGGCTAACATCACCGGCGTCATCGCGTACCAGGTAAACTGATGCCACTTCTGCGCGACGCTGAAAACCAACATTGCTGTTTTCAACTTTGATGCTGCTATCCGGCTCTTTAGCCGCTTTATACATATCGTAGTCGTCAGACGGCGCTTCAACAAATTCACCTGTGCTCAGGTCAACAAAGCGCTGTTCAACAAACTCGTTATAAGTTGCCAGGATGTCACCGTTTGCTTGTTCCAGCAGACCTGCCGCTTGCAGTATGTTAGACATCTTGTCTTTCTTAGCGTTGGTTTGCTGAATATCACGCAGGCCAACGGCCGCGCCCGATACAATAATTGAACAAACTAAACAAACTGCCAGTACAACGCCGACCGTTTTTCCTAAAGATTCTTTTTTAGCCGACACGAGCTATCCTCCGCTTGATATTGCTTTGAGCGACAAAGTAGTCGAATAGTGGCGCCCACAGGTTGGCAAACAGAATTGCCAGCATGACACCCTCTGGGAATGCAGGGTTAAGTACGCGGATCAACACGGTCATAAAGCCGATAAAGAAACCGTACGCCCATTTGCCCTGGTTGGTAAACGACGCAGACACAGGGTCTGTTGCCATAAAGAACATACCAAAGGCCAAACCACCCACTACAAAGTGCCAGTGCGCCGGCATGGCGAACATCGGGTTGGTATCACTGCCAATCAGGTTAAGCAGGGTTGCAAAGAACGCGACGCCCAGTGCAACACCGGCAACGATTCGCCAGCTTGCGATACGCATGTAAATAATAAACAGACCGCCCAGCATAATCGCCAGCGCAGAAACTTCACCGGCAGAACCAGGAATAAAGCCCATGAACGCGTCCATCCACGCGTTGGTGTCGGCATAGTTTAATGAACCAGATGCACCTTCACTCAGTGAAGTCGCACCTGAATAACCGTCTGCAGCTACCCATACGCGGTCACCAGAGATTTGCGCCGGATACGCGAAGTACAGGAACGCACGACCAGACAGTGCCGGATTCAGGAAGTTACGGCCAGTACCACCAAAGATTTCTTTCGCGATAACCACACCGAAGGTGATACCCAGAGCAACCTGCCACAGCGGAATAGTCGCTGGTAGCGTTAGTGCAAACAGTACTGACGTTACGAAGAAGCCTTCATTCACTTCGTGCTTACGCACTGAGGCAAACAGCACTTCCCAGAAGCCACCAACGGCAAACGTAACAGCATAAATAGGCAGCCAGAAACAAGCGCCGTAGAACATCAGTCCTAGTGTGCCTGAATTAGTCAGGTCTCCGCCCAAGGCAGAAAACAAGCCTGCCTGCCAGGTGTCGGGCAACGTGCCTGCACCAGCAGCAATGGCTTCCTGAGCCTGGAAACCAATGTTGTACATACCAAAGAACATGGCTGGGAAGGTAGCCATCCACACCATGATCATGATGCGTTTCAGGTCGATACTGTCACGCACGTGCGTACCAGCTTTGTTTACGTGACCAGGCGTGTAGAAAATAGTCGCGGCTGCTTCATACAGTGCATACCATTTTTCGTACTTTCCACCGGGCTCGAAGTTCGGTTCGATTTTTTCTAAATACGCTTTTAAGCCCATGAATTAACCCTCTTTCTCAATGGTGGTCAAACAATCGCGCAGTATGGAACCGTAAGTGTATTTGCCGGGGCACACATAGGTACACAGCGCCAAATCTTCCTCGTCCAGTTCCAGACAGCCCAGAGTTTGAGCACTGTCAGTATCACCAGAAATTAAATCCCGTAATAATAACGTTGGTAGGATATCCAAAGGCATCACACGCTCGTAGTTACCAATTGGTACCATCGAACGCTCTGAGCCGTTAGTGGTAGTGGTCATGTCGAACTGCTTGCTACCACTGAAGTGACCGGTGTAAGCACGGGTTACTGAGTGTTTATCGGAGCCAGGGGTTAACCAGCCAAACAAGACTTTCTCTTTACCTTCAAGTAACAGAGAAACCTGTAAGTGAAAACGCCCCAAGAAGCCGTGTACGCCCTGTGCGGTAGTACCGTTAAGTACCGAACCGGAAACCACGCGAACGTCGCCTTCTTTCTTCTCGCTGGCAGTCAGTTCTGTGAGGTCTGCACCAACAACAGTACGCACCAGGCGAGGATTTTTCGCTGCCGGACCGCCGATTGCCACAACACGGCTGTTGTCCAGTTCACCGCTGGTCAGTGTTTTACCAATGGCAATAACGTCCTGGTAGTTTACTGTCCATACGGATTTTTTGGCGCCTACCGGATCCAGATAATGTACGTGTGTACCAGCCAGACCAGCAGGGTGCGGACCGTCAAACTCAGCGGGTTCTGCTTTGCTGTCGCCAGCAGATACATTTGCGCCGGCCTTCTTACAAAGATAAACCTTGCCGCCGGATAAAATGCTAAGCGCTTTTAAGCCGTTAGCAAAATCTTCCTGACGCTCAGCGATAACCACCGCCGGGTCAGCTGCTAACGGGTTAGTGTCCATCGCGTTAACAAAAATTGAGCTTGGGGTAGAACCCAGCGCCGGAGACTTACTGAACGGGCGTGTACGAAGTGTCGTCCACAGACCAGTGTCTACCAGCACCTGCTCAAGTTTTTCACGCGCAGTTGACGTAATCTGATCAGCAGCAATGGCTTCGAAGGTTTCCGCTTCGTTACCTTCCTGCTTTACAACAACTGATTGTAAAACACGTTTAGCACCACGGTTTACTTCTACCACTTCACCTGCAACCGGAGCAGTAAATTTAACGCCAGGATTCTTTTTATCTTCAAAAATCAGCTGACCTTTCTTTACTTTGTCTCCAACCTGCACGTGCATGGTAGGACGCATACCCACATATTCTTCTCCCAGTATGGCAGCCCGAGACACGGTCAGACCATTCTGGATCTGTTGTGTCGGAGCTCCCGATATAGGGAGGTCGAGACCTTTTTTGATTTTTATCATACGTAATCGCACTACTCTAATAGAAATACCCTTTTGAATTTGCAGCGCTCCGGCAAGCCTGCCAACAGAGCCTCAATTCAAAAACGTACTTCATACAAACAGTAAAATTTGGTTATTTAAAACCGTAACAAAGCTACAAAGCTTCGTTTCCACTTCGCAAAAATGCAATCCAGCTGAATTGTTATTGTTGTTAGAAAGTGTCGTGGTTTTTATTGTGTCGGGCGCTTGCTGTATCGCCCATTGTCACGACCAGGTGCAGGATCCTGAACAAGGTCCTCCACTTAATTTCGGAATTTTAGCATCAACATAGCAACTTACGCTACGTTGATTAGAGATAAACGCTAATTTTTATCCCAATTATCTGTACAACTAACCTACCACATTAGTCTTATATCTAATCACAGAGGCCACTCTGTCTGGCTTGCAATGCCCGGCGTACTGAATAATGCCGACCTACGGCTATGCACTAAAGTATTAACCAATCGCCATAATAAAGCCGTCATAAAGACGGCTTATATCAATTATTAGTTGGTATTACCAATTTACCAAAGGATCCACATCGGCCTCATAATCGACGCCTGACACGTCGAAGCCGAACAGTTTTAAAAACTCATGATGGTAACCGGCATAATCGCTCAGCTCATGGAAATTCTCCTGGGTTACCTGATCCCACAACGCTTTAATTTTAGCCTGGGTCGCATCATTGGTTTCTTTACCGTCCATACGGTAGCGATTTTGCTCATCCAGTGTGGCACTTTCGCCGTACAGGCACTCTGTGTAAAGGCCAGCAATCTGTTCGATACACCCTTCGTGAGTGCCTTCTTCTTTCATTACCTGATAGATCAAAGAAATATACAGCGGCATTACCGGAATCGCCGAGCTGGCCTGAGTCACCAGCGCCTTAAGCGATGATACATGTGCATCAACCCGCAAATCAGCATGGTCAGAATTAATCGCCATGGCGGCACGATCGAGATCTTCTTTGGCTTTACCAATTGTTGCCGAACCGTAGATAGGCCAGGTCAGTTCCTTACCAATGTAAGTATAGGCAGTGGTTTTACACCCTTGCGCAAGCACGCCCGCGTCGGCCAGCGCATTAAGCCATAATTCCCAGTCTTCACCGCCCATTACCTTTACGGTATCGGCAATTTCTTGTTCGGTCGCCGGCTCCAGTGATACTTCGTGAATTTTGTCTTTGTCGGTATCGTAAGTTTTAGTGGTATACGCCTGACCAACTGGCTTCAGGGTAGACTTGTAAGTTTCACCCGTGGCCGGATCGGTGCGACGAGGCGACGCAAGACTGTAAATCACCAAATCCACCTGACCGAGATCTGCCTTGATTTTGTCGATAACCTGCGCTTTTAATTCGTTCGAGAAAGCATCACCGTTAATGGTTTCGGCATACAGATTGGCAGCCTTCGCCTGCTCATGAAACGCTGCAGTGTTATACCAGCCGGCAGTCGCCGTTTTACGCTCTGTAGGCGGCTTTTCGAAGCATACGCCCAGCGTGTCGGCACCATAACCAAACGCCGAAGTAATCCGCGACGCCAGGCCATAACCGGTAGAGCAACCAATAACCAGTACTTTTTTAGGCCCGTCACCGAGCTCGCCAAGACCTTTAATATATTGGATCTGTTCTGCAACAACTGCAGCACAACCCAGTGGGTGTGCATTTGTACAAATGAAGCCTCGAATTTTGGGCTTGATAACCATAGTGACTCTATCCTTTCTTATTTTAGCGCGTATTGTAAATGACCGGCGATTGATAACAACTCTGAACAGCTGGAGTAAGCCTAATGCTATTTTCGCCGATTGCAAATCACTCCTCAATGCCCGAGACTAAAATAGCAAAAAGCCCGCAACCGCGGGCTTTCTTAAGCGACAGGTCATTGCTTAAGCAATGACGTCGAGCAGCTCGATATCAAATACCAGCGTGCTGTATGGTGCAATCGCGCCACCTGCGCCCTGCTCACCGTATGCCAGGTTGTGCGGCACATATAAACGCCACTTAGACCCGACCGGCATAATTTGCAGCGCTTCGGTCCAGCCTTTGATTACGCCACCTACTGGGAATTCTGCCGGCTGGCCACGGTCGTAAGAGCTGTCGAACACAGAGCCGTCGATCAACGTGCCGTGGTAATGAGCGCGAATAGTGCTCTCTGCAGTAGGTACTTCACCGTCGCCGGCACTCACTACTTCGTACTGCAGACCAGACTCAGTTACCTGAACTTCTTCACGCTTGGCGTTTTCAGCCAGGAATTTTTCGCCTTCTTCAATCGCAGCTTTGTGTTGCTCAGCTTTAGCTGCCTGCATACGCTCATGAATTTCACCAAACGCGGCACGCAGAGCATCGTTGTCAACCTGTGGAGCCTGACCAGTGAATGCATCTTTTAACCCTGCTACAACAGAGTCCAGATCCAGTCCGTCAAATGGATTTGATTGTAATTGCTGACCCATTTGGAAACCAATTCCGTAACTAGCCTGGGTTTCTACTGTTTTAAATAAATCTGACACAGTGTCTCCTGAAATAAAATTACACTTTTTGCGCAATTATTAATCAAAACCCGTAGTATTCTGAAAATTTTTATTACGCTTCGATTTTTCGCTGGCATAGTGTAACACAGCCAGATAATCCGTGCCCGCGACATTGTTCCGACCGGTTTGAAGAGCCCGTTTTAAAGGGCTGTTAGATAAAAAGCTATTAGACAATTTAACTAAGAGACAGTATGTTGATAGCACTGTTTTTTTGGAGGACGCCATGCAATCACATTATGACGCGCAGTTGAAAGATACTGTTCGCTATTTGGGAAAAACGCTGGGACAAACAATCAAAGCTCAGCTGGGAAATGACTGGTTAGAAAAAATAGAGAAAGTTCGCCTTGACGGCCGTGCATCGTTTAAGGGTGATACAGATTGCAGTAAAAATCTGAAAGAAACTTTCAAAACCATGTCCGACAGCGAATTACTGGTAGTAGCCAGAGCATTCGCTCAGTTTCTTAACCTGGGCAATATCGCCGAACAGGAATACAACGCCGGCCTGGATGTCGACGCATCCATCGACTCGCTCTTTTCACACCTCGATAAGGCGGAACTGAGTGCGCTTGAAGTGGAAGAAGCGGTGGCAAAGCTGGACATCGATCTGGTGCTTACCGCTCACCCTACCGAAGTATTCCGTCGCACCCTTATTCACAAGCACAAAGAGTTGGCGTATTGCTTAAAGAGCATTCACCACGAGCAATTAAGTGACACTGAACGTAAACGTTTGGAAACCCGCATTGCCGACTTAATCAGCCAGGCCTGGCACACCGAAGAAATTCGTTCGGTACGCCCTACCCCGGTTGACGAGGCACGCTGGGGCTTCTCAGTCATCGAAAACTCTCTGTGGGATGCGGTTCCTGAGTTTCTGCGCGACTTAGATGAGCGCTTACAGCAGGACTACAACGTTAGTTTGCCAATCGATGCAGCGCCGATTCATTTTAGTTCGTGGATGGGCGGTGACCGTGACGGTAACCCGTTTGTTACAGCCA
The DNA here is from genome assembly GCA_950073835.1 of uncultured Alteromonadaceae bacterium. GTDB lineage: Bacteria > Pseudomonadota > Gammaproteobacteria > Enterobacterales > Alteromonadaceae > Alteromonas. The sequence goes on along the minus strand of CATMRP010000045.1, from coordinate 7,463 downwards.
AGGTCACCGAAGAAGTCTTACTGCTGGCGCGTCGCCGTGCCGCTAAACTGCTGACTATCGATCTTGATCGCCTGCAGGTTGAGCTGTCGATGAACGACTGTAATGACGAACTAAAAGATGCGGTTGGCGAACAATACGAGCCATACCGCGCTCTTTTACGCCCGCTGGTGAAACGTTGCGCCGATACCCGCGATGGTATTTACGATTTCTTTAATGGTCGTCCTTATGATTCCAGCGAGTGGATTGCGTCTAACGATGAACTGTTAGAGCCACTGCTGATGTGTTACCGCTCACTGTGTGAGTCAGGCCTGGAAGTCACTGCCAACGGCATGCTGCTCGACACTATCCGCCGCGTTAAATGTTTTGGTGTACATCTGCTACGCCTGGACGTGCGTCAGGACTCTCAGCGTCACGCTGATGTGCTAAGCGAAGTAACTCGCTATCTTGGTCTAGGCGACTACGCACACTGGAGCGAGGCCGACAAACAAGCCTTCCTGCTCCGTGAGCTAAGCTCCAAACGCCCGTTATTCCCACGTTGTTGGGAACCTTCAGATGATGTTCAGGAAGTATTGGATACCTGTAAGGTGATTGCCAGCCACAGCAAGCATGGCTTTGGTATCTATACCATTTCCATGGCGAGTGAAGCGTCTGATGTTATGGCCGTACAGTTACTGCTGCAGGAAATGGGCGTTGACTGGCCAATGCCAGTCGCGCCGTTATTTGAAACCCTCGACGATTTGAATAACTCACCAACCGTGATGCGTAAATTATTGAGCATCGACTGGTACCGGGGTTATATCCAGGGTAAGCAGTTTGTCATGATTGGTTATTCTGACTCAGCCAAAGATGCCGGCGCCATTGCCGCAGGCTGGGCACAGTATGAGTCTCAGGAAGCGCTGGTTGCGCTGGCTGAGGAATTCGACATTAAGCTAACCCTGTTCCATGGTCGCGGCGGTACCATTGGCCGTGGTGGCCTGCCGGCCCATGCCGCTATTCATTCGCAACCGCCGGGTTCACTGGACGGTGGTTTCCGGGTAACCGAACAGGGTGAAACCATCCGTTATAAGTTTGGTATGCCGTTACTGGCTAAACGCAGCCTGGGTATCTACACCAGTGCGATTATAGAAGCCATGTTGTTCCCACCACCGGCCCCTAAGGACGAGTGGCGTGAACTGATGAAAGCCATGGCCGCTAAGGGCCGGGATTTCTATCGTGGCGTAGTCCGCCAGGATCCGGAGTTTGTGCCTTACTTCAGAGTGGCTACACCTGAACAGGAACTGGGTAAATTACCGTTAGGGAGTCGTCCAGCCAAACGTAAGCCAACCGGCGGTATCGAAAGCCTGCGTGCTATTCCATGGATTTTCGCCTGGGCGCAAACCCGACTGGTACTGCCAGCCTGGTTAGGTAGCATGAAAGCCATTGAAGCGGTTCGTCAGGAAGGTAACCACGAGAAGCTACAGGAAATGCGTGAGAACTGGCCTTTCTTCCAATCGCGTTTATCCATGCTTGATATGGTCTTCCAGAAAGCCGATCCGCGGATCAGTGCAGAATACGATGCCCGCCTGGTGCCCGATGAACTGAAGCACTTTGGTGAAGCGCTGCGCACCGAGCTGCAGGAAGCCATCAAGCTGCAGTTAGATATCAACGGTCAGGCCGATATCATGGAAGCTGATCCGCAAGGTAAAGAGTCGATGAATATTCGTGCTCAGTACCTTGAGCCTCTGCACTTCCTGCAAATCGAGTTGTTATCGCGTCTGCGTCAGTTAGAAGAAGACGAGCACGATGCCACGCTGGATAAAGCTATGATGGTTGCCATCAGTGGTATTGCTATTGGTATGCGAAATACCGGTTAAATCTCCCGCAGGCCAATCACAAACAAAGCCCGGATACGTTATCCGGGCTTTTTTATAACTCTAACAAAAAAGCCGCTCGATTGAGCGGCTTCTACATACGATGTTAAGCTTGCTTAGCCGTTTACGAAATCAACACCCAGTTTGATGTCGCCACGCAGGCCTTCCAGCATATCTTCTTTTGCTTTCTGTTCGAAAGCACTCAGTTCGCCGTAAGACAGAATTTCTTCAACACCGTTTGGCCCTAAACGTACAGGGTGAGAGAAGAACGCTGCGTCGTCGCTGTCATCAGTTTGTACATAAGTGTACTCAACAACGTTGTCGCCTTGCATAGCGGCAACCAGAGACAGACAGAAACGTGCAGCCGCCTGACCCATAGACAGTGTAGCAGAACCGCCGCCCGCTTTAGCTTCAACTACTTCAGTACCCGCATTCTGGATGCGAGTAGTAAGAGAAGCAACTTCGTCGTCAGAGAAGTCTACGCCTTCAACCTGAGACAGCAGAGGCAGAATAGTGGTGCCTGAGTGGCCGCCGATAACCGGTACGTGAGTATTAGCCGGATCCAGATCTTTCAGCTCAGCAACAAAAGTTTCTGCACGGATTACGTCCAGAGTGGTTACACCGAACAGTTTGTTCTTGTCGTAAACGCCTTTTGCTTTCAGTGTTTCAGCAGCGATAGCAACGGTGGTGTTTACCGGATTAGTGATGATACAGGTACAAGCAGAAGGACAGTTATCAGCAATGCCTTCAACCAGTGCTTTAACGATACCAGCGTTGATATTGAACAGGTCTGAACGATCCATACCTGGCTTACGAGGTACACCTGCTGGAATTAATACTACGTCACAACCCGTTAAAGCTTCTGCCAGGTCGTCTTTACCGTGACCGGTAACTTTCACTGCAGTGGGGATGTGGCTTAAATCTACGGCTACACCAGGAACAACTGGCGCAACGTCATACAAAGCTAACTCAGAACCTGCTGGCAGTTGTGTTTTTAACAACAGTGACAGCGCCTGACCAATACCACCGGCAGCACCTAACACGGCTACTTTCATACCATTTCTCCTCATGGAAAGAATCACGTTTAATAACGGCCGAACACCTTAAAGGATGTCAGCCTTAAACTCAATCACCTATTAGTCGTATGACAGGTGAATGGGCGATTTATCAGGTTATATTCAACATAAATGCATACTTATGCATCTATGTTGCTTTTTCATGCAAATCAGGGCACAATAACAGGTTTTAAAACCGTTAGAGAGTAAGAGCTACTGCGGCCCTGAACCTTTCGCGGGAAAGAGTATACACCAAGCTGGCAGGTTAGCCGAATCGATTAGCGATTAATGCATAACCTGCACGGCCAACATCATAATATTACTAATAAACGTCAGGAACTAAATGGCAAATCAGAAGCAGGAAGAGCTCATCCGGGCATTCAAAGACATTCTTAAAGCTGAAAGTTACGGCTCCCAGGGGGAAATTGTTGACGGGCTGAAAAACCAGGGCTTCAATAATATTAGTCAGAGTAAAATTTCACGTATGCTGAGTAAGTTTGGCGCGGTTCGCACCCGTAATGCCCGTGGTGATATGGTTTACTGCCTGCCGCCGGAACTGGGCATGCCAACGGCGAAAAGCCCGCTTAAACAACTGGTTCTGGATATTGTGCATAATAATGTGATGGTCATTATTCGCACCAGCCCCGGGGCTGCGCAGCTCATTGCCCGTTTGCTGGACTCACTCAGTAAAAAAGATGGCGTACTTGGCACCATAGCCGGTGACGACACCATTTTTATCGCCCCGGCCGATGTCACCAAAATTGAAAACCTGCGCCAGCGCGTAGAGGATTTATTCGATAACGTCTAAACACCGCACTACTGTTAAAGCTTGTGTTGATTACAGCGCTTAAAACAAAAAACCCCGCAGATGCGGGGTTTTTTATGCTTAGTAGTAACTGCTTAGAAGCGGTAGCTGATACCTACACGAACTTCCCACAGTGACGCAGAAGTAGACCAGCTTTCACGTTGGTCAGCGCCCAGGAACTCTTCGTAAACATATTGACCGTCTTCGTTAACGCTAGCCTCAACTACTGACTCAGAAACGAAGTTACCTTGTTTCAGTACACCCCAGTCATCGTTTAACAGGTTACCCAGGTTTTCGATAACGAAGAATGCTGATGCACGGTGATCTTCAGCAAACGCAGGCAGTTCCTGGCTTACACGAACATCAACTTTAGTCCACCAGTCGCCGTTAGTACCGTTACGAGACGCAATTTTACCGCGGCCCAGACCTTCTGATGAGATGAATGCATTGAACGCATCCAGGTCAAAATCAGGACCGTAAATTACGCTGGCATCATCAACAGTTGGTACGTACAGTAGCTGACGACCGCCACCAGTGTTGTCATCGCCATAGTAACCATCGATGTCTTCACCGAAGGTATAGCTCATGCCACGGCCTTCGTTAGCTGATGCAAACACGTTGAAACGCGTTGTATAGCCGTCGATAAACTCATGCTTATAACCTACGCGCAAAGTGAAACGATGCGGAATGTTATAGTTAGAAGTTGCCGCACCAGGGTTGTTAGGATCACTGGTTGCAAAGTTAACAAAGTTAGAGTAAGCAACTGAACTGGTCATTGGGTTAACGTCAGTAGAATCGTTATAGGCATAAGCTACGCTTACGTCCAAACCGAACTCGTACTCTTTAGACACAGCTAGTGACAATGTAGTCGCATCACCTGAATCACCATCAACGTTGGTTAACAGGAAGGTGCTGTTAGAGCCGTCATAACGCGGACGACCATCCGGACCATAACCAATAATCTCACGAGAAGGCTCGATGTAAGTCGCTGCATCTTTCTTATCAGTGTAAAGAATATCAGCTTGTACCAGGTAATCGCCAGGCGCCAGGTAGGTTAAACCTAAAGCGTACTTCCACTCAGTAGGTACTTCAAAGTTAGGATCTACAGCAACTACGTTGTTAGCAGAACCATTCGTTGGAGCATCTTCTACAAAATCATACAGTGCTTGTGGAATGCCGTAACCAGGTGAAGCACCATTTACTAATGGCGTATTGAACAGATCTACTGGCAGACCGCCAAAGTCAACGTCCTGTTGCCAAGGCGCTACAGTGGTTGCTACCTGAATAACACCGTCGTTAGAATATGCGTTAGATACCCAAACATTCGGGTTACCACCAGAGTACAGACCGAAACCACCGTGTAGTTCCATATCGTCAGTCAGCACGTAGTTAAAGCCTACACGTGGCTGCCACAGGTCGATACCGTCAAGGTTACCAGTGTTAGTCAGGCCCTGACCATTGTTGTAGTCAGCATACTCCGCTTCAAAAGCTTCATTGTAACGTGGACGGTCGTCAGAAGACCATTTGTCATAACGTAAACCAAACAGTAAGGTCAGGTCGTCATTCACATACCAGTCGTCCTGTAAGTAGAACGTAGTAGTGGCAAAGCTAAAGCTTGCTGCAACGTCATTCGGGTCGTTAGTACCCGCCGCGTTGTTATAGAAAATACGACCAGCCAGACCGTTGCGGAAGTCATCGATAGAGTTAAAGCGATATTCACCGCGAGACTGCTGCACGAACAGGTTAAACACGTCTAAGTCTTCATATTCGATACCACCGGTGATGGTGTGATCGCCTAACAGATAAGTACCTGCCAGTTTAAAGGTTGTGTTATCCCAGTTCAGGTCATTTGACTGACGAGAATCATCAGGACCAAGGTAAACAACAGTGTCACCCAGGTTAATTTGCATTTCACTGAAGCCGGTCGCCGCATCTACAGAGATCTGACGGTTATCCAGTTTAGTTTTACCAATACGAAGTTCAGTCGAGAAATCTGACGTCCAGTCTGAGTAAACAGAAGCTGTAATAGTTTCGATTTCTGCGCCACGCTCATAGAAGTGACCGTCGAAAGACAGACGAGATGTGCCGGTATCAGACTCAGAAATATTGAAACCATCGTTCCAGTTATAAGTGAAGGCTGCACGATGATCTTCGTTGATGTTCCAGTCTAATTTGATCAGTAACTTTTCATCTTCAACTGGAGAAGAGCCTTTAAAGCCGCCTGGATCGTAACCGTAAACCGTCTGAGAGATTTCAGTAATTTCGGCAAGTTGTTCCGCAGTTGCGCGAGCCAGACCAGCGTACTCATGCAGACGCACACCTTCTTTCTTCTCGTAAGCACCGAATAAGAACAGCTTGTCGCTGATCAGTGGCAGACCTACTGTGAAACCATAACGTTTTTCAGTGTAGTTACCGTTGTCGATGTCGTTACCTTCGATTGAATCGCCTTTAAACGAGTCAGAAGTGAAATCGTAAAAAGCAGAACCGTGAACTTCGTTAGTACCAGACTTGGTTACCGCATTGATGTTACACGCTGTAAAACCGCCGTACTCTACATCAAAAGGCGCTAATTCTACTGCTACCTGCTCAATTGCATCGTATGAGAACGGGATGCTTTCAGTTGGGTAACCGTTTGAGTTAAGACCAAAGTTATCGTTCAGACGCATACCGTCCAGCGTTAAGCTGTTAAAACGAGGTGATGCACCGGCACACTGAATGCCGTCTGAGAAAGTTTCGTCGATATAAACACGTGGGTCGGCACGAACCAGGTCTTTAATATCACGGTTGATAGCAGGCGCGTTTTGCAGATCTTCAAGACTGAAGTTTGAAGAAGGGCCTTTCTGACCGAATGCAATAGAAGCAATTTGTGAAGCAGTTACTTCGATGCGCTCAACGTCAGCTTGTGCACCCAGTGCAAAATTGTTCAGGTTTAAACCGCTGTCCAGAGACAGATAAACATCTGAAATAGTAGCATCTTCGAAAGTGTCAGAATCCATTACGATTTCGTATGGACCACCAACACGCAGACCAGACAGGTTAAACTGACCGTTAGCGTTAGCAGTTACTGTTTTAATGCTTCCGGTTGGAACGTGCTTAACAGTAATTACTGTACCCGCTGCAGGAGCGCCCTGTGGACCAACTACGCGACCAGTGATTTCTGAAGATGTCTGCTGTGCCATAGCGGCAGTAGACAGACCAACAGACATCGCTACCGCAATCGCTACGCGATTAAGCTTCGATTTTGTCATCATTAGTGTGTTTCCCATTTATTTTCATAAGGCGTTTGTATTACCCCCGTTAACAAGAGATAGAACAGCAACCTGTTGCTTCCGGCAGTAAAGGCAATTTTTATATTCGGTCACCATAGCCGTTATTGGTGACAGTTCCGTTTTTCTGAAACAGCGTAAATCGGGCCGAGATTGTTCATTATTATTGTTTCAGCAATATGACAAATTCGCTCTGGTTGAACTACTTAAAAAGTTGACAACGCTTATTATTTTTATATTTTCCTGAACGAACGGTCAGTTAATTACCGTAATTATTAGAACTCCCGGCCCTGCTCACAAGCCCAGCTATATTCTTCGCATAACCACAATGAATAAACAGCGTTTAAGCAAATTCAAAGTTACTTAATGAATAATTCATTTTTTCAGTCACTTACACTCTCAAAATAAACTTACTTATTGCATTAAATAAGTTTAACTGTTCAAATTGGACAAATAAGTAAAACTAACTCTAAAACACTTTGCACCG
>CATMRP010000044.1 GCA_950073835.1 uncultured Alteromonadaceae bacterium | reverse complement strand
TTCAAAGCATTGTCGCTGTATACCGCTTCACATAAGGCTTTCGCGCTATGTAAGGTTAGCCTGTTTGGGCGTTCCCTGTTGAAGAGCCGCGCATTCTACGCATCTGGTTTTCAACGTCAACTATTATTTCGCAATAAAATTAAAAAACGCGACCGTTTGGTCGCGTTTTAATCAATCAGTATACTTCCTGTACTAATTCGACGTTTTTTCGTCTTTTTGCTCTTTTATATCGTCTGCACCCTCGCTTTTAGCTGACGTTTCTTCTGTTTCTTCCGTACTTACCCTGGAAACAAAATCAGCATCTTCTACCTGATCGCCAACCACATCACTCAGAGTTACCTTATCAACCGTTCTGAATGTATTGATTGGTCCCGCCAGTGCATAAAGAGCAAAGACAATGAACAATACTAGGGCCGGCTCTGTGGCTACGATGATAAACACAAGTAAAATCACCAGCAGCGCAACAAAAGGGACTTTGCCGTTCCAGTTCACTTCTTTAAAGCTGTTATATTTAAAGTTACTGACCATTAACAAGCCAGATAAGCCGGTAATCAATGCTACGATGAGGCCGATATCATTACCATTGATATCATACTCCACGCCCAACCATACAAAACCCGAAACCACCGCCGCAGCCGCAGGGCTGGCCAGGCCTTGAAAAAAACGTTTATCAGCTATGCCTACCTGGGTATTAAAGCGGGCTAATCTTAATGCTGCACCTGCTACATATATAAAGGCAGCAAACCACCCCAGTTTACCGAGATCGCTCAGGCCCCAGTTATAAGCCACCAGCGCCGGTGCCATGCCAAATGACACCATATCCGCCATCGAATCATATTCCGCACCAAAATCACTCTGTGTATTAGTGATACGAGCAACTCTTCCGTCCAGTCCGTCAAATATCATGGCCACGAATACTGCCACCGCAGCAGCCTCAAAGCGTCCATTCATTGAAGACACCACAGCAAAGAAGCCTGAGAACAGGCCGGCAGTGGTTAAAAGATTCGGCAACAAATAGATACCTTTTCGTTTACTTTCTGTCATAGAGGTCCCTAGTTATAGATTCCCGGTTATTATTTCATACTCTTACTGTTGTTGCCTGCAGATTTTTAATCGCCACTCAATAAACAAATAACGAGGTATGTACTACTATACCTACCATCATCACACCTTCAGTTATTATCTGTATTGCGTAAACCGCTGATGATGATGCCATGTTGAAGTGCTTTCTCATCCAGCAATAGTCAGATTTTTTTACACAGCAGTAAATTAAGCTGACACAGCAACCAGTCAAAACATTGTTTTTTATAAGAAATATAGAGTTGGCGCGACATTTGCTTATTCTGTATTTCTGAGGTGGTAGTATTTATGAGGAAGGAAAATGCTTAAGTCAGGAATTATTGCAATGGGTTTATTGGCAGCTAGCCAAGCCTTTGCAACGACAACGGTATCAACATTCGATTTTACGAGTTCTAGTAACTTTTCGAGCACATCTAACGGAGACGGAAACGTCTACGAGATTTCACAAGGTGGACTAGACCTGGATATTACCGCGTATGCAGATACAGGTAATAACGGAGAAGTAGAAACAGCGGAAGTATCGTCCAATAACCATGGTTTACTGGTTTACAACCAGGACAATAACGATGGTCACTATGTTGATAACAGCAATCAGAGAGACATGCTGTTATTTGATTTTAACAAATCAGTGGCTTTGACTCAGTTGAATATTGGCTATTCATCTAACGACAGTGATATGGTGGTAATTGGTTTTAACACTTTACCGTCATATAGCAGCAGCTCGACATGGAGCTCAATTGCCAGTGCAATTACAGCCGGAACGCATGCCGTGTTCGAAATTATTAACAGCGGTGCAACCTCAGGTTGGGAGAGCTTTAATAATGGCGGTTTTGAATCACAATATTGGTTAGTGGGTGCATATAACAAATATTTTGGCTCTAGCAGCGGCTACGAGAATGGCAAAGATTACATTAAGATTGCTGGCATCATGACTAGCCATGAAGATAGCAATACTACCCCTCCGGTAGAAGCTAACGCGCCTGCGTCACTTGGTTTAATGGCTGCAGCGCTTGTATTTATGTGGAATCGCCGCAGAATACGTAAGTAATTATTTTCTTATTACATAAAAACCCCGCTAAGCGGGGTTTTTTTATACCTGTAAACCCTTCATAATCAAGTCAAATAGTTAAGACAGAAGCAATATGAATAACTTACTAAAAAGCACATTTGCCTGTGCGATACTTTTATTATCAAACTCATCGATTGCCCAGGATAAGTATGAAGCAGCACTAAGCGCATTTAATCAGCAACAAGTGGGTGAAGCTTACATATTGTTAAAAAACACGTTAAGAGATAATCCGGATCATCTTCCCTCCAAGTTATTGATGGGCAGGATCCTTCTTATTGACGGATTTATTCTTGATGCCATCGATGAATTCGAAGAGTCTCTGCAACTTGGCGCTGATAAAAATTTAGCACTGCCCTATTTGAGCACCGCTTATTTAATGCAGGGTGAATATGATTTGGTGGTAAACCTTGCAGACAGCCAGTCCATTTCGACGGAAACAAAAATTGCACTTAAATTAAATGCTGCAAGTGCGTATATAAGACAAAACAAGCCAACAGAAGCAGAGTCAGAATATCAACAAATATTAAAGCTATCGCCAAATAATTTAGTCGTTGTCAGTGCCTACGCAGATATGTTGATATCGGTTGGTAACCTTGACGGGGCTGAAGATTTATTACTTGGCTATCGTACAAAAATCCCCTCTTCTGCGGTTCTCTTACACGCTTTTGGCAAACTGCAACATGCCAGAGGACAAAAAGAAGAAGCTCTGGAAACCTTTAAAAAGGTTGACAATCTGCAGCCATCTAATCCACTTTTCATGCGTTCATTAGCGGCTGAGCTCGCAGAATTAGGAGACTATGAGGAAGCTCGCAAAGTCATTACAAAGATTGAGCAACAAACCCCGGCAGATATTCAAATCCGTTTATTAAAAGCGCGTATTCTGGCGTTAACCAAACAACAGTTTGAAGCAGATAAGATCCTCCAGCAACTTACTCAGGAACTTAGTTTACTCGATGAGAAACAACGTAATGAACGAATTCAGCTCAGCGTTGTTACAGGTATAGTCGCTTATATTAACCAAAACTATGAACTCGCCAGTACAGAGCTGGCGCGTTACGTATCGGAGCGTACCCCCTCTCCAGAAATTATTGGTATGTTGGCCGATTCCCTTCTGCGTTTTGGCTATTACAAAGATGCGATAACCGCGCTGGAAAAGCACATTAATGTGGTATTAAAAAATCCCGATGTTGGCGTCCTGACCTGCGAGCTGTATATTTCGATTCGCCGGAACTTTAAATGCGAGCGCATGCTACCTGAGCTTCAGAAAGCCTACCCAGACAATACTAAAGTTAAGCTCATCCATGCCAAACTGTTGATGAGTAAGCATCAATATCAGGCAGCCAGTAATTATCTGGATGCCAACTTAAAAAACAGTAAGGAAGAATCTGTTGCAGAATTAAAAGCGATTTTGTTTGGCCAGGTGGGTGACTTTAACAACGCTTTTATCCAGGCATCGTATTTAACCGAAAAATGGCCGGACAACCTGGCATATCAAATTATCAGAGCGGATATTGCCATTCGACTTGGTCGAACCGAAGAAGCCACAGAAATAGTAAAAAAAGCCCTTCGATTAGAGCCTAATCATTTAGGCGCAAAAGTTGTCAAAGCTCGAATTGCGTTCCAGCAAGACAAACGTGCAGAAGCCATCGAACTCCTTGAGTCTGTAGTAAAAGAAAAGCGTGACAACCTGTCAGCATTGCTACTGTTAGGCCAAATTTATACATTGGAAAAGCAGTTCGATCTGGCTATTGATCGACTATTGATCGCGAAAGCGCTCAATGCCTCCAGCCCTGAACCTCGAGAATTACTCGTTTCTATTTACCGGCAGACTGGCGATCTGAAAAATGCCATCTCAGAGATAAATCAATTACTCAATCTTGATAGATTGAATTCCGAATACATGTTGAAAAAAGCCGATATTTTGATAGAGCAGCGCAACTATCCCGACGCAGCCTCACAGCTCAATGTGGTTTACGCAACCTGGTCAGATAAACCATTTGATTTACTGCGCCTTAGTAAAATTCAGCGTTCAGCACTGGATTTAGAAGGAGCCGAGAGATCGATAAAACGCGCCATCGAATTGAAACCCAAATGGGAGCAGGCCCATGCTGAATTTATTAATTTTCTTATTGAGCAAGCCAAGCTAGAGTCAGCAAAAGAGAAACTGTCTACTTACGCCAAAATGTTTGGCGAGAATGCTAATTATCTGGTGTTACAGGGAGACTTGCTCCTAGCCCGTAATGAAGTGGAAAAGGCATTTGCTAATTATTTGAAATCTCACCAATCAATGACCAGTTTTAATCTGCCACTGTTAAAACTCTATGTTATCGCTCAGCAAAATGAGCAGTACAGAAGTAAATTTATCAACTATGTAAGAGGACTCACGTCAAAAAGTAGCCAATCAGTATTGGTTAGACAGATCCTCGCTGATGCACTGATGTTGGACAAACAATATGACGAAGCAGAGCGTATATACACGGCACTTCTCGACGAAGAGAAACTTCCCCAACGCGCTTTTATTTTAAACAACATGGCAAATATCTATACTCACAAAGACATAGAAAAAGCCCTGGATTTCAGTCAGCAAGCACTGGAAATTTCAGGTAATTCAGCGCCCTTACTGGATACTTACGGTTGGCTGTTGGTAACGGCAAATCAACTAGAGAAAGGCCTGGATACACTGCGTAGGGCATATGCAGTCAATTCTGAAGACCCGACAATTCAGTATCATATTGCTGCAACACTAGACAAGCTCGGTAAGAAAGAAGAAGCCAAACAAGAATTACTTCGCAACAATACCCTGGATAAAGTGTTTCCAGATAAAGCGGAAGCAGAAGAGTTATTTAATCGACTGAAATAAACATACATCCGATTATATTAAGCGCACGACAATAGGAAAAAGGCTGCCTCTGGCAGCCTTTTTTACATCTGGTCAGCGTATTAATACACAATTAAACTATCGCCATCCACATCAATACGTATAGTGGATTCAGGCAAAATAGCCCCCGATAGCAACTGTTGCGCCAGCGGGTTTTCCACTTGCGTCTGGATCGCTCGTTTGAGCGGACGAGCTCCAAACACCGGATCAAACCCGGCATCGGCCAGTTTGTCCATGGCTGCTGCAGACAACTCAAGCTTATAGCCTTTATCAGCCAGACGAGCTCGTAGTGAAGCCAACTGGATTTTAGCAATCGATTTAATTTGCTCCTTACCCAGCGGATGGAAAACCACTATATCGTCTACCCGGTTGATAAACTCAGGACGGAAATGCTGGCCAACCACGTTCATCACCATGGATTTCATTTCTTCGTACTGATTTTCCTGATGTTTATCCTGGATAATATCCGACCCCAGGTTAGACGTCATAATCACCACGGTATTCTTGAAATCCACAGTACGGCCCTGGCCGTCAGTTAAGCGACCGTCATCCAGCACCTGCAGCAGAATATTAAACACATCCGGATGCGCTTTCTCTACCTCATCTAGCAGGATTACGGAATAAGGCTTACGGCGAACCGCTTCGGTTAAATAGCCGCCCTCTTCGTATCCTACATAACCCGGAGGCGCACCTACCAGGCGAGCCACGCTGTGTTTCTCCATAAACTCCGACATATCTATGCGGATCATGGCTTCTTCGGTATCAAACATAAACCCGGCCAAAGATTTACACAGCTCAGTTTTACCTACTCCGGTTGGCCCCAAGAACAGAAACGAGCCAATCGGACGATTGGGATCAGCAAGTCCGGCGCGTGAACGACGAATAGCGTTAGATACAGCATTAACTGCTTCGTGCTGGCCGACCACACGTTTATGCAACACATCTTCCATACGCAGTAACTTGTCACGCTCACCCTCGAGCATTTTAGACACCGGAATGCCGGTCCAGCGCGAGAGCACATCGGCAATTTCGGCATCCGTTACCCGGTTTTTCATCAACAGGGTTTCTTTGTTCTCGCTTTCCGCCGCTTTTTCCAGCTTCATCTCAAGCTCAGGAATGCGGCCATACTGCAACTCTGACATCCGGTTTAAGTCGGATGCGCGACGGGCAATCTCTAAATCCAGCTTAGCTTGTTCAAGCTCAGACTTTATAGACTGGGTGCCCTGCATGGCCTCTTTTTCTTCCTTCCAGATTTTCTCCAGTTCGGCGAACTTGATTTCGGCCTGTTCCCGTTCCAGTTCGATCATTTCGAGCCGTTTGTGGCTGGCATCATCGGTTTCTTTCGCCAGTGCCTGCTCTTCCAGTTTAAGTTGGATGATACGGCGCTCCAGACGATCCATTTCTTCTGGTTTGGAGTCAATCTGTAAACGAATACTCGAGGCGGCCTCATCAATCAAATCAATAGCTTTATCAGGTAACTGCCGGTCGCTGATATAGCGGTGCGACAAGGTTGCGGCGGCAACAATGGCCGGATCAGTAATGTCAACCGAATGGTGCAGCTCGTAACGTTCTTTTAGGCCCCGCAGAATGGCGATAGTGTCTTCTACACTGGGTTCATTCACCAGTACTTTCTGGAAGCGGCGCTCTAAGGCAGCATCTTTCTCGATATACTGACGATACTCATCCAGAGTGGTTGCGCCCACGCAGTGCAGCTCACCACGGGCGAGTGCCGGTTTGAGCATATTGCCGGCGTCCATGGCACCGTCTGACTTCCCGGCTCCAACCATGGTATGTAATTCATCAATAAACAGAATGACCCGGCCTTCTTCTTTGGCCAGCTCATTGAGCACGGCCTTAAGGCGCTCTTCAAACTCACCGCGGTATTTCGCTCCAGCGACCAATGCGCCCATATCCAACGACAATACCCGCTTGTCTTTTAAGCCTTCAGGCACTTCACCATTAATAATACGTTGGGCGAGTCCTTCAACGATAGCGGTTTTACCCACACCGGGTTCACCGATTAATACCGGGTTGTTTTTAGTGCGGCGCTGCAGAACCTGAACGGTACGGCGAATTTCATCATCACGCCCTATCACCGGATCCAACTTACCCTGCTCTGCACGTTCGGTGAGATCCGTGGTGTATTTTTCCAGAGCCTGACGTACGTCTTCGGCATTTGGATCGGTGACTTTTTGCCCGCCGCGCATGGCATCAATGGCTTTTTCAATGGCCTCTTTGGTGACGCCCAGTTCGCGGAATATATCGCCTAAGCGGCCTTTATCCTGAATACCAGCCAGCACAAATATTTCAGATGTGATGTAGTCATCTTTGCGTTGCTGGGCGATTTTGTCACACAGATTGAGTAATACAACGCTGTCTTTGCCTAACTGTACTTCACCGCCAATACCTTCTACCCGAGGTAGTCTTTCGATGGCCTGGGAAAGTGCGGAGCGTAGCGCATTTACATTTACGCCAGCCTGATCCAGCATGGAACGAACGGTGCCGCCCTGCTGATTTAACAATGCTGTCATTAAATGCACGGGCTCGATAAACTGATGATCTCTGCCCAAAGCAAGAGACTGCGCATCTGAGATCGCAATCTGGAACTTGCTGGTAAATCTATCTAAACGCATGGAAACCTCTTTTAACCGTGCTAATAACCTTGCTCACTTTATGGGTATGAATAAATCCGGATTCAAGTAACCTGTTTAAAAAATATGCACAAATAATTATATAATTTGCGTCAGGTCAGGTATCTGACTGATGTTAAGTATGGCTGATTTTGGGCGGGTTTAAAGGCAGAATAACAGGCCGTCTACGAATGCAGACGACCAGCAGAAACAACTAGTTAGTCTTTACCTAAAGTAGAAAAGAAGCTATCGCTGTTCCAGGCAGGGCGCTCAGGCGTGTTGGCCAAATCCCGGGCAATAGCGTAATTGATTTCAACAAATTGCGCGGCCCACTCGTAATCAATCGGTAAATTTAAATCATCAGAGGGCATGTGGTAATGCTTAGCCAGGAAGGTTTGTGGCGATACGGCCAAGGCATCTTTTACTTCAGTAGCCAGACTTGGCACCAGGAAGACGGCCGGTACGCCCTGTTTAACAAAACTATACTGATCGCTGCGAACAAATATGGCCTGCTCAGGCATAGGATCCTCAATCAGCTTCATTTCATTTTTCAGCAAGGTGCTGCTAACCGTATCCTCAAGTGAGCTATGGGTAGCCCCAAAGGCAATAATCTCGTTGGTACGGTAAGTCAGGATAGGCATATCCAGATTCACATTGGCAACGATATTATCAATGGGCACTGTAGGATAAGTAGCGTAGTATTCAGAGCCTAACAGGCCCTTCTCTTCACCGGTCACAAAAGCGAAAATCACCGAGCGTTTGGGCTTTTCTTTAGCATGATGAAATTCATGAGCGATTTCTAGCAGTGTGGTTACCCCACTGGCATTATCCATAGCACCGTTGTTAATTTTATCTTTTAACACCGAGTTTTTGCTCACGCCAATATGGTCTGAGTGCGCGCTTAAAATAATAAACTCATTTTTAAGTTCGGGATCAGAGCCCTCAATTACACCAACAACATTGGGGCTAGTGGTTTCACTGTGTACCGATTTCTTTTCCAGAGTGGCAGTCAGTCCCATTGGCCGTGGCGTCAGCGACTCATTATTTTCGATTTTCTCAAAAATCTCTTCCAGGTCGATGCCGGCCATCTCAAACAGGGTTTTACCTGCTTCCAGGCTCAGGGTTGCGCCGCCTTTCAGCTGCGGATTACCGTTGTGTACTTCACCCTCTTTGGTTAACCAGCGGGTAGACGGTGTTTTTACATATAACTTGCGTTTCTCGAAGGGTGACACTTTCTCTGAGGTCGGCGTGCTTACCACTATGGTCCCGATAGCACCGCTTTTTACCAGGCTGTCAGCAATCAAACGGCGAAAGTGAGAGCCTTCCTCACTGGGGAAGTTATGTGGTCTGTCAGACAAAATCACCGCTATTTTGCCTTTCAGGTCAATGCTCTCGTAATCGCTATAATTTAGGTACGGTGCATCAATACCAAACCCGGCAAAAACCAGCTCGCCGGAAACACTGGATGTTTCATTGTTAATATCGGCGCTCATGAGCATATTTTGCATAAACTCAAATTCAAATGACTCATCGCCGTCTGAGACCACCATTTTAGGCGATGACATATCCAGGGTCGCCTGCTTAAAGGGCACCACCTGATAGTAACTCCCCTCTTCACCAGCAGGAGCAACGCCCATTTTTTGCAACTCACTGGCAATATACAGCGACGCAAAATCGTGCCCGATACTACCGGTATCGCGACCGGCGAGCAGATCGTCGGCCAGCAACATCATATGGCCTTTAAAGCGTTCTGGTGAAGCCGCGTTTACGGCGCTGGCGCATAGCAATGATGCGGTTACGCCAACCAAACATGAGATAATTTTTTTCAACTGTCGTCTCCTTAATTTTTTTATTGTTTATAAGCTGTTACCGGCTTCATAGTAGGAGATAGGCAAATAGGTGTACAGCAAATACCGCTATACGCCCCGCAGTCCTATTACACTGACCATTCTGCCGGTTTGCTGCTGTTGTCGATGGGTCGCCTGGCGGTGCGAAAAGAATCGCTCATCGGTATAGGTACAGAGCGCTGACGATGTGATGTGACGTACGCCACTTGAAGCAAGCTGACAGCGCGCTATCATGGGTAAATCAAGCAGGTATTTGTCGGCGTTCTCAGCGCGGATAATGGCCCCCGGATACTGACTGAAATAGCTGGCTACCTGCTCAGACACTTCATAACAAGCCTGTGAAATGGCCGGTCCTATCCAGGCTAGCAGCGTATTGGCAGGCGATTGCATGGCGGCAATCGTGTGCTCAATCACCTTCAGGTGCAACCCTTTCCAGCCAGCATGGATGGCGGCTACTTCCAAGCCATCCTGATTACACAGGAGTACCGGCACACAATCGGCTGTCATCACTGCACAAAAATGCCCGGCGGAACGACTCACTGCTGCATCGGCTTCTGTGCGCGTGGTGGGTAATTGCACTACCCGATGGCCGTGCACCTGATTTAACCAGTGCAATTTTTCATGATGAGGGAGCAAACTGCGGTTGCGGCAGACTTGCTCAGCACAGTCGCCCACATGATTGCCAACATTCAGGCAGGCGTAATTGCCATCACTGCAGCCGCCATAGCGGGTGGAGGTGTAGGCCACCACATTCGCCGGCGCCTTCCAGGCCGGCAAAATCAGCGGAATATCAGAGCTCATCCAGGCCAAATTGCTTGGTGTCTTCGCGGGTACTTTCGATCAGGCTGACCATATCCTCCGGCAATGGCGCCTGCCAGGTCATCCATTCATCGGTTTGGGGATGGTACAGAGATAACTGAGCAGCGTGTAGCGCCTGACGCTTGAAGTTTCTCAGGGTATCGGCAAATTCTTCGCTGGCCCCTTTGGGCAAACGCCAGCGGCCACCGTAAACCGGATCGCCGACCAGGGGGTGTTTGATATAAGCCATATGAACGCGGATCTGGTGCGTCCGGCCAGTTTCCAGCTTCAAACGCAAATGCGTATGAGCGCGGAATTTTTCAATAACCCTATAGTGCGTTACCGCAGGTTTACCAAACTCGCGGACCGCCATGTGCGTGCGCTTGGTGGCATGACGGCCAATCGGCGCATCCACGATACCTCCGGCAATCATAGTGCCAAAGGCCAGGGCCTCGTACTCACGGCTCATCACTCTGGACTGTAGCTGCTCTACCAGATGCGTTTGTGCAGGTAAGGTTTTCGCTACCACCATCAGGCCAGTGGTATCTTTATCAAGACGATGAACAATGCCGGCTCTGGGTACTTTATCAATGCCCGGTACATGAGCCAGCAGCGCATTAAGCAGTGTACCGTCCTGATTACCGGCACCTGGATGGACTACCAGATCGGCCGGTTTATTGATCACCAGGATGCTGTCATCCTCGTAAACGATGTCCAGCTCAATTTTTTGCGGTACATTGGCAACCTGCTGGGTAACCTCGGCTTCAATCTCAATTGACTCATCACCTGTCATTTTTTGACGCGGGACTTTGCACACTTCGCCATTTACCGTTACATTACCTGCCAAAATCCATTCTTTTAACTTTGAACGGGAATAATCAGGGAACAAATCTGCAATTACCTGATCTAACCTCAATCCAAAGTGTTGGAATTCGGTTTGCGCTGCTAATGAAATCTGTGAACTTTGTTGTACCATAACCGCCTAAAGAGAGAACACAAAAGGCAGATTATAACAGGTTTGGCAGCTGTGGCTGTTTTCTTTTGGAGTTTATGTGGTGTTTGCGTTTAAGAGTACGTTAAAATGCCAGACAGAGAACTGTTTTACCCTTGCAGTAAAATTAATTGTGTACCAGGAACCAGTAGTACTATGAAAATAAACCGTTGCATTGCCCCCCTGCTAATTAGCGTTTTGTTAGCCGTGACAGGGTGTTCATCCTCAAGCAAAGAAGATCAGGTGATGAATGCAAACCTGGGTGCGCAGGCACTTTACGACAAAGCGCGTCAGAGCATGGCGAATGGCAACTTTGCCGCAGCAGCCGACTCGCTGAGTGCGCTGGATTCACGCTTTCCATTCGGTCCGCTATCTCACCAGGTGCAGCTGGATTTAGTTTACAGCTATTATAAATCCGGCAAAATTGACCAGACACTGGCCACCATCGACCGTTTTATTCGCTTGAATCCTAACCATGCGGATGTGGATTATGCGTTCTATATGCGCGGCCTGACCAACATGGAAGCCGACAACAATTTATTTCAGGAGTTGGTTGGCATCGATACCACTGACCGCGATCCGAGTAAATCCAAGCAGGCTTTTGAAGATTTCAGACGTTTAATTCAGCAATACCCAGACAGTAAATATGCCGCCGATGCCCGCCAGCGTATGGTGTTTATCAAAAACCGCCTGGCCAGCTATGAAATCTCCATCGCGCGCTTTTATATGCGTCGTGAAGCTTTCATTGCAGCTGCTAACCGTGGCCGTTACGTATTGGAATACTATCCGGACTCAGACCAGGTGCAGCAGGCACTGGAAATTATGGTGTCATGCTATGAGCAATTAGAGCTCACTGAATTGCGAGATAACGCTATGAAAACGCTGAAACTGAACTTCCCGGACAGCGAATTTATTAGCTAATTTCAGCCAGTAATAACAATCGAAAAGCAGCTTTTAAGCTGCTTTTTTTTGTTTATGAAACAAACTTATACCAGACAGACTTGCCAGCGTATCAGCCTTTAATAAACTCGACAAACTCAGTCAGCGGTAGCGGCTTACTGTATAAGTACCCCTGGGCTAACTCACACTTCTGGTTTTCCAGAAAGGCGTGCTGGTCGGAGTTTTCAACGCCCTCAGCGACCACCTGACAATCCATATCCCGGGCGATCGATATGATACTGCGGGTAAGGTTACTACTCGACAAGTCTGCCGGAATATTCGCGATAAAACTGCGGTCTATCTTTAAGGTATCGATAGGTAACCGGTTTAAATAGGATAACGAAGAATAACCGGTGCCAAAATCATCCAGCGCCAGGGTAAACCCTGCCTCTTTCAAACTCAGCAGGGTATAAATGTCCACGTCAATCAGGGCGGTTTCGGTTAATTCAATTTCAAAGCGATCGGCGCTTAAGTCAAACTCAGTTAATACTTTGTGCAGGGACGCAAGCAAGTTTTCATCGGTTAGTTCACCTGCAGAGATATTCACCGCCAAGCGGAACGACGCTGGCACAAACGGACTTATGCGGGCAAAGGCGTCACAGGCTTTTACCAGAATGCAATGGGTTAAACGACCCATAAGCCCCGCCTGCTCTGCCAGCGGAATAAACACATCCGGCGTGATACGTTCATTGTCAGCGGTCGTCCAGCGCGCCAGCACTTCTGCTCCCTCGACCTCGCCGCTGATCAAATTGACCTTGGGTTGAAAATGCACGTCGAGCTGTTGCTTATCAATCGCTGCCCTGAGCATACTTTCCAGCGTCAGCGACGAGCGCCGTGTTTCAGTCATGGATTCCTGGTAGGCCTTTACGGTTCCTTTGCCAATTCCTTTTGCCCAATACAAAGCCGTATCAGCTTGTTGGTAAAGCTCGGTAAGGGTTGCAGCAAAGATCGGGAACAGACTAATGCCAATACAGCAATCCACATAAACCGGCACAGAAGAGTCAACATCGCTCGGATAGCTTACCTGCAGTCGCATGGTATTAGCCAATTGGATTGCTTCCCCGACATTGCTGATATCTTCACAGTAAACCGAGAACTCGTCGCCGCCGATACGAAACAACCTGGCGCCTGCTGGCAGTACCCGGGATAGTCTGCGGCCAACCTGCATCAGTAACTGATCTCCCTTAACATGACCTAAGCTGTCATTCACTTGTTTAAAATTATCCAGGTCGACAAGTAATAACGCTGCCTGGTCTGTCTGTTGTGTTAATAATCGTTGCAGAGCCCTGCGGTTGGGTAAGCCGGTCAGTACGTCATGGTGAGCCATATGGCGCAATTCTTCACGAACATCCACCAGTTCAGAGATGTCCGTTAATGAAGCGGTATAGTTAAAAACCTGTTGAAGGCGATCCGGTACTGCAACTAACGTGAGCAAACCAAAACGCTTTTTATCACCGGTGCTCCAGGACACCTCAACCGACCAGGATTTACTCTCATCTAGCTGCTCCTGGACCTGAGTTAAACTTACTGGTGTTGAGAATAAGTCAAACAACCGCCTGTTATACAGCTCATCAGGGGTGGAAGTAGAAAACAGGTATTCCATTGCGGGATTTGTTGTAACAATCAGGTAATCACGATCCAGTATAGCCATGCCTTCTCTGCTGTGTTCTACCACCGTTCTGGCCTGCAATAACTGACGCTCATTCTGTTCGAGCTTGCGCACGATGTTGCTGGAACTGGATAACAATATTCGCCAATCAAGCAAAGGATCATTCAGCGCTCTTTCCATGCGTTTTTTGTTCGTTAACATAAATAAAAACAAGTAGCTGCCAAAGGTGCTGGCGATAATTGCCTTACCGCTTAAGTTACCGATAATCAGGCCAAACACGTCACTGGATACCCCCATTGCCAGTACGGGAAACAGCACACCATCCATTAAAATGACACAAACAAATCCCAGGCTGAAAGCCAGGCTAAACAATAAGTGGTTGGTCAACCGTCTCTTTAAGCGGTCGAAAACAAAAATCAGGAAATACAACTCAACGATAATCAGTATGGCGCCAAGTACAATTAATGGTAGCGATACTTCAAATAAGCCTGCAGGGACGTTAAGCGGATTGAGCACTTGTGGCGCGTTGAGGGTTTCGGCTACGCTGGCAAATAACAATACTTTAAAAATGGTAACCATCAACACCAGGCGTACGATGTTTTGCAGAATAAAGGGATCATTTTCTATAAAGGCCATCATGATGCAGGCCATCATAAAACCGCCATAGGCGATAGTACCGCCGGATAAGCCAATATTGCCAGGCAGAACTACCGAATAAACTGCGCCAAGAAATCCGCCCATAATAAGCACCAGACTGACGTAAATGTACAATGAGACCCGCCGGGCTTGCGGATTTTTTTCAAATGTCAGGAGCAACGGGAACAGGCAATAGATACTTACCTGAACTAACAGCTGTGCAAGCATTCAGATGCCATCTGTTTTACTTATCATAACCAACAGAATAGCAATGAACTAAAGCAAGCACCACAGGGGATTACCAAACCTAAAGCCTGTTACCTGACGGTGTTGATTAAGAACAATATAAGAAAGAGAAGTTTCTAGTGCGCAAACAAAAACAGGCCTTTCGGCCTGCCTGTTTATCTGAAAAACAGATGACTAAACGGATTGAGTAGTCGGGCAATCCCCGACGTAAAGTGTAACGGTTGATCCACAATGCTGAAAACCAGACACCCTTCTGCAGCATCCGATGCAGGCGCGTGGGTATGCTCGCCGTTCAGGTAGATAAAATCACCTGAATCATATTCACTCATGCCGTCAGAAAACTCACCATTGATCACCAGAGTCATCTCTGAGCCGCGATGGGTGTGCTCGGGCACTGACCCGCCTTTTTCCATGTAAATAAAGTTAGCCACACCGTCGTAGCCCATGTCCACCGGCGCTTGCCAGAGTTTACCCACCAGCGACGACCAATTGCCTTTTTTCTGAATCAAACGATGCAGGGTTTTCGGCAATTCGAATGTTTTACCATCCAACTCTATGGATGTGCTCTGCGCATGCATCCCCGATGACTTCCTAAGCGAAACATCAGGCGCCTCAGCCGCAGGCTGTTGCGTAATATTGGCCAGCATTAAATCAAACTGAGGATCGTAGCTTTCCACTACATTCTCCAGTTCTAAATGATCCATAGCAAACTCAGCCGTTTTTTCATCGACCAGTTCCTGGCAGTATTTACACATATCGCAGTGGGCAGACACCATTAAAGACTCTGCTGGTGCCAGGGTTCCCGTCACAAACTGCTCAATGAGATCAGGGGTTGGGTGGAACTTAATCATAATCGCTTATCATACCTTTGAGACGCTGCAACGCAAGCCGGGTTCTTGACTTAACCGTACCAAGAGGGATATCCAATTCGTCAGCAATTTCCTGCTGTGACTTCCCGTCTATATAAATCGCCTCTAATACAACCTTTTGTTTCTCAGGCAAATCTTCAAACAAGTGCCCGATTTGCTCTAATGTTACCTGATCATCAAGCGCTTTCTCGTTTGCATCAGGTGTTTGCTCGCAAAGCACCGGCCATAAATCATCGGCGCAGATATCTTCTTTGCGGTTTTGTACTTTACGAAGCATATCAAAGCGGATATTTCTGGCGATGGTAAATATCCAGGTGGAAGGGGAACCTTTTTCGGAATTAAAAAGATGCGCTTTTTGCCAGACATTTGACATGGTGTCCTGCACTAGCTCCATGGCCAACGCTTCATTACCAAGCTGCTTAAGAGCGTATGAGCGGAGTCTGGGTGCAAAAAAACCGAAGACTCTGGCGAAAGACGCCTTGCATCTATCCTGGGCTACCTTGACGAGGTAGTCAGACATTTCAACTGCACACTCTTTCGGTTCTACAGCGCTGTTTTCGTGTTCCAATGGTATTCCAACAAGCATAGTTTTCGGTCCGATTTGTTCCATATGTGCTAATGCATACGCAACAAAGGATGATCTGGATCAAAAATTTTTACCGCACCAAATCATTTATATAGTTTAGCACCTTATCGCAGTTTTGTTCGCTTAAAAACGCCTGCTTGTTGGCTGCGTCTACTGGCAGTAATTCCAGCCAGCGGTAGATCACCCATAAGGGTTCCGAGAACTTAAGCTTCGGAT
The DNA here is from genome assembly GCA_950073835.1 of uncultured Alteromonadaceae bacterium. Classification (GTDB taxonomy): domain Bacteria; phylum Pseudomonadota; class Gammaproteobacteria; order Enterobacterales; family Alteromonadaceae; genus Alteromonas. The sequence goes on along the minus strand of CATMRP010000044.1, from coordinate 13,480 downwards.
ATAGCCGGGCAATCTCGGGATATTTATCATAAATGATTTGCAGCTTATCGCGCAGGGGTTCTATCACGCCATCGTCAATTTCCGCCGTCCAGTCAGTAATTCGCTCTACAGCACCGGTGCGTAAGCCGTCTTCTTCGGTAGCAATAGAATTGACCCTTACGCAATACTGGCCTTCAACCTTTATTCCTAACAGGCCGTCTTCGAGCAGGTCGAAGTCGATGATTTTGCACAGGGTGCCGATGGGGAAAATATGTTCATTCTTACTCAGGTCGCCGCGGGAATTGAGCATACACAATACAAAACATCCGTCACCGGCACAGGCTTCCTTCACCATCCGAACATAGCGGGGCTCAAAAATCCGCAGCGCCATGTGGCCACCCGGCAACAAGTGAGCAGATAACGGAAACAAGGGCAAAACGACATCTTGCATAATTAGTATCTTTGTCATAGTGGTTAACGGATTCACTGTCACATACGCCGCGGTTTCTGTTTTGGATCTTAAAAGCGCAAAGAGATTATGGCAGCGACGAAAATAAATGTAGCAATGATGATCTAAGCCTTCCCTCTGTCGGTATTATCAACCATCAACCCCCAGTTATTACGGATTTTTTTGCAGTGACATTTGAGGAACGCTTCAGACAGCTCTATGCCGATCTCGCAAAGATCAATATCGACGACCTTAGCCAGATTTACCACCAGGACATAGAATTTGTCGATCCGGTAACAACTCACCGAGGTATTGAGGCGGTTAAAGGTTATTTCGCAAACCTGCTGGAATCGGTCGATTCATGTCAGTTTAACATTCATTTTCTGCTTAATACGCAAGGGTCCGAGCCAGGCACATACAGCCATGTCGTTGAATGGACCATGTTACTGCAGCTAAAAAACAAACCCAATATTATTTCGGTGGATGGTGTTTCGATGCTGAAAGTCCGTGATGACAAAATTCACTACCACCGCGACTATTATGACCTGGGTGAAATGGTTTACGAACATGTGCCCGTTCTCAGGTCTGTCATCGGTTTTATTAAAAAGAAACTCGACTCATGAAAACGATCCTAATTACCGGCGCAACCTCCGGCATTGGCGAAGCCCTGGCCAATCATGCCGCTTCGCGTGGTTATCAGGTGATTGCCTGTGGCCGCAATCAGGAAAAGCTCGAAAAGCTTGCAAAGCACCAGAATATTCAGCCACTGCAATTCGATGTCACCGACGAGCAAGCCACGCAGTCGGCGCTGGCAGATGTGCGCTTTGACATTGCCGTGCTCAACGCAGGCACCTGTGAATATGTGGATTTACCGGTCTTTGAGCCGGACATGTTCAGACGGGTACTGGAAGTGAATTTCTTTGGCATCATCAATTGCGTCAGTGCACTGTTGCCAAATTGTCAGGCGGGCAATCAACTGGTCATTATTGATTCCATGGCAAGATTGTTTCCTTTCACCCGTAGTCAGGCCTATGGCGCCAGCAAGGCGGCGGTTCATTATTTTACCCAAAGCATGAAAATCGACCTCAAATCGAGAGGGGTTATTGTTCAGTCGGTATCGCCGGGGTTTGTCGAAACCCCATTAACCGATAAAAATGATTTTGAAATGCCAATGAAAATAACCGCTCAGGAAGCGGCTGAATCATTGTTGAAAGGCATTATTAAACAACAGAGCACCATATACTTCCCAACCGTGTTCGGGCTTATACTCAGAACCTTGTACCGCTTACCTGGCCGTCTCCAGGTGTGGCTTTCATCAAAATTACAATAAGGGACCTGGCGGATTTCCACATGAAAAAAAATATTGCCATCATTGGCTCAGGCATTTCAGGGTTAACCTGTGCTCACCTGCTGCACCAACAGCACAACATTACTCTGTACGAAGCCAACGATTATATTGGTGGCCATACCGCCACCAAAGACGTTACGGTAAACGGGCAATCCCGGGCCATCGATACCGGGTTCATTGTATTTAACGACTGGACCTACCCCAATTTTATTAAATTACTTACCAGACTTGGTGTGGAATACCAGCCTACCGAAATGAGCTTTTCGGTTCGCCATGAAGGGACTAACATTGAATACAACGGGCATAACCTGAATACCTTGTTTGCCCAACGGCGTAATCTGTTGCGCCCACGGTTCTGGAAAATCGTAAAGGATATCGTGCGTTTTAATAATCTGTGTAAAGAGACCATCGAGCAGGAGCAGGATACCAGTTCACAAACGCTGTCGTCATTTATCAGGGAACACGGGTTTAGCGAAGCATTTAGCGAACATTATATCTATCCGATGTGCGCGGCCATCTGGTCTGCCAGTCTGGAGCAAACCAAGGCCTTTCCCCTGACCTTCTTTTTACAGTTTTTCAATAATCACGGGTTGCTCAACATTAATGATCGGCCCCAGTGGTACACCATAAAAGGCGGTTCCAGGGAGTACGTAGCGCCACTGGTAAAGCCCTTTACTGACCGTATCAGACTAAGTACCCCGGTAACACGGGTGGAAAATAGCAACGGTGGCGTTGCGGTTACTTCGATGGCCGGTCAGACAGATCAGTATGATGAAGTGATTTTTGCCTGCCACAGCGACCAGGCATTAGCCATGCTCGCCGCGCCCACCGACGACCAGCAACGGATTCTCGGAGCTATCTGCTATGCCGAAAACGATGTCGTGCTGCACTACGACACCAGACAATTACCGCAACGGAAGGCTGCGTGGGCGAGCTGGAATTATCGGTTGACCGGCGACCCGCAGGAGCAACAACGCCCTGCAGCGGTCACCTATGATATGAATATACTGCAACGGTTAGATGCTAGCGAAACCTTTTGTGTGAGCCTCAATACCCAGGGGATACAGGCCGATAAAGTACTGGGCACGTACCGCTATGCGCATCCGCAGTTCAGCCCGACAATGGTAAGTGCCCAACGACAACGGCAGACCATTTGCGGGGTGGATGGGGTGCATTTCTGTGGCGCATACTGGTATAACGGTTTTCACGAAGACGGCGTGCGCTCTGCACTGGACGTGTGCGAACGGTTTGGAGCCAGTCTGTAATGGAAAGCGCGATCTGCACCGGTGTCGTGAATCACGAGCGGTTTAAACCCACTCAGCACGCCTTTGAGTATGGCATTGCAATGATGTGGCTCAACCTTGATGAAGTCAATCACCTGGCGCACACCGTAAAGGGCTTTTCCAACACCGCAAGAGCCGCTTTCGAATTTCGCCGCAGCGACTACCTCGGTGACCCGGACCTGCCGCTCAAACAGGCGGTGATTGCCAGAATGAATGAGCTCAATAAAACCGAAGCTTCCCTGACTGGCGATATTTTCCTGCTCGGTCAGGCAAGGCACTACGGGCTGTATTTCAGCCCGGTTAACTTTTATTTTCTACGTCACAAAGCCTCCGGCCAGTTCACCCATATGCTGGCTGAAGTCAGCAACACGCCCTGGAATGAAAGACATCATTACCTGGTTGATTTAAACAAACAGGAAAATACCCCCAAAGCGTTTCACGTATCGCCGTTTAACCCGGTGGATATGGTGTACAAGTGGCATATCCAGCAACCCTCTGATGCCTTCTCCGTGGGCCTGAGTTGTTATAAGGAAAACAAACACTTCACCGCAATAATGCATTTAAAGCAAAAACCATTAAACTCATTTACAGTTAGAAACGTAATTAAATCAATACCGAATATGACACTAAGAACTGTCATCGGAATTTACTGGCAGGCGGTTAAACTATGGATAAAACGCACGCCGGTATATTCACATCCGATAAATAGTCAGGAATAACTCATGGCAAATAGTGAAACTGCGCTCGCTGCGCCCCTTACGTTTTCTTATGTTGAGCGATACAGTCGCCAAATTTTTATTAGTCTGATGCAATCTCTCCCTGAGGGGCATCTGGTGATTAAAGAAAATGGCAAACTGATTGCTCAGTGTGGTAATCCGGCGAGCGATCTGCAAGCCGAAGTCGATATGCATTGTCCAACCGTGTACAAAAAACTGTTGCTTGGCGGCAGTGTGGCCTCTGGTGAAACGTACATCGAAGGATTATGGACCAGCCCGGAGCTGACCAATGTGATCCGTATTTTTGCCCGTAATCTGCCTACGCTCGACCGCTGGGAGTCACGGTTTAAGTGGCTCAGCTTTCCATTTGATAGACTGCAGCACCTCATGCGCCGCAATACTCACGATCAGGCCAAGAAAAACATTGCTGCCCACTACGACTTAGGCAATACCCTTTACACACACTTTCTTGATGAAAGCATGATGTATTCGTCGGCTATTTATCCAGACGTTAACGCGTCTCTTGCTGACGCCCAGTTTCACAAGCTACACACCATCTGCAAAAAATTGCGTCTTACTGCCGATGACCACCTGATTGAAATTGGTACTGGCTGGGGAGGCCTCGCGGTCCATGCCGCCAGGCACTTTGGCTGTAAGGTAACCACCACCACCATTTCCGAAGAACAATTTGCTTTCGCTAATGAGTGGGTAAAACGGGAGGGCCTCGAAGACCAGATCACCCTGCTCAAAAAAGATTACCGCTTGCTGGAAGGCACCTATACTAAACTGGTATCTATCGAAATGATTGAAGCAGTAGGAAAGCCTTACCTCAACCAGTTTTTCAACAAGTGCGCCAGCCTGCTAACCCCTGACGGCCTTATGCTATTGCAGTCGATTACTATCGATGATCGCCGCTATGACAGTTACCATAAAGGTGTGGACTTTATTCAGAAGCACATCTTCCCCGGTGGTTTCCTGCCCTCTCAGTTGGTATTAAACCAGCACATTAAGCAAGCCAGCGATCTTTCAATTCGCGATATGCAGGACATTGGTCTCGACTACGCTCGTACTCTTCGAGATTGGTTTAATGCCTTTGTGGCAGCAAAAGACAAGCTGGCTGTGCACGGTTATGACGAGCGCTTTGCCAGAATGTGGGAATACTACCTTAAATATTGCGAGGGTGGCTTCCTGGAGCGTTCCATCAGCACCGTACAATTAGTGCTGGGCAAGCCACGTTACGTAGATGAGCTTACCCGCTAAGCGGGTAAGCTTGTATAGATAGCCTGATTACTGGCCTTGCTCCAGCACTGAGATAGGTTTCGAGCGAATCGGCTCACCCTGATTAATGTTAATCTCTACCCGGCGGTTGCTGGCCAGTTCTTCCGGCGTTTGCGGATCCTCAATCAGGGGATCGTTAGACGCCTTGCCCACCACCGACATTCGCGCTTCATCAAATCCCGGTGCTGAGCGCAGCGCTTCGGCAACGGCAACCGCACGTTGCGCAGATAAATCCCAGTTAGAGCTATACAGCTCATTAGAAATCTGTTGCTTATCGCTATGCCCTGACACTTCTATCTGACCCGGCATATCAGCCAGGATCTCACCAATCTGGCGAATAACCGGGCGAAATTGCGGTTGTAAAAATGCCGAACCGGCAGAGAACGAGCCATTCTCACGAATGCGAATAGTGATCTGCTGACCAAGGGACTCCATTTCAATGGAGCCATCGAGAATTTGTTTTTGTAGTTGCTGGGCGACTTTTTTCATCATCTCAGCCACCTGTTCCTGATTAGCTGCCTGCTGAGTAGAGGCCGACTGATCAGTTGAAGTTTGTTGAGATTGCCCGCCGCGCTGAGTACCGCGCTGCTTCTGGCGGCCCCCGGCTGAGTCTTCATCGCCAGCCTGAAACTCCAGCATCTGCTGGGTCATATCAATGGTTTGTTGCTGAATTGTGTCAATTGGAGTTGGGTCCGGACGGCCCGGGCGAAACTCCATGGCTATCACGCTGGTGCCCTTTGGAATGTCTTTTACTTCTATTTTGTTTTGCACACCAAAGGCAAACTTCATGGAGCCGGCTATCTGCTTAAATTTAAGCACGTCCATTTCAGAAAATGCCAGCAGCAGTACAAAAAAGCACATCAGCAGCGACATCAGATCCGCAAAGGTCCCCATCCACGCGGGCAGACCTTCGGGGGGGCATTTAGGGCACTCTTCTTCCTGCGCCATACGCTTTACTCTTCTTCCGCCGCACCACGTTTACTGGCGGCGAGATAGTTTTTCAGGATCCCTTCAATGACCCGCGGGTTCTGACCATCGGCGATGCCGACAATCCCGTCGAGAATCAATGACTGGTTGAGCTTCTCTTCATTCAGGCGGTTGCTGAGCTTAGCGGCAATAGGCAGACAGATAACGTTAGCCAGAAAGGCGCCGTACAAGGTGGTTAACAAGGCCACCGCCATAGCTGGGCCGATAGCTTTGGGATCATCCATGTTTGACAGCATGGCTACCAGACCAATGAGCGTACCAATCATACCCATGGCCGGCGCGACATCACCAAGGCCTTTAAAGATAGAAACACCAAACTCGTGGCGTTCGGTGGTCATGGAAATGTCTTTTGCCAGGGTTTCGCGCACCACGTCAATGTCGTGACCATCCACCAGCATATCAACCCCTTTTTGCATAAAAGGGTTCGCAATTTCAGCTTCTTCGAGGGCCAGAAAGCCCCCTTTCCGGGCTGCATCTGCCATTTCTACCACTTTCTCGATGAGATCTTCAGGCGTGTCGATTTTAAACATAAACGCCTTGCCGGCGATTTTACCTGCCCCAAAAAACTGGCCAAGCGTGAACTGCGACATAACAACGAAAAGACTACCGCAAAATACGATCAGTACCGAGGGAACGTCGACAAACATACTGAGATCCCCACCGAGGATCATGGCCATTACAATAAAGCCAATGCCGCCTAACATTCCAACCAGGGTTGCTAAATCCACTTGTTTCCCTCACTTCATCACTTATTCAGGGCGAAACTGAACACATGGTGTTAAATATAGCTGCGAATTTTTCACAATGCAGTGCTGAGTCTGACAAAGTCATTCACACCAGCGAAGTTGTTATAGCATTGAGCCGACTAAGAATACTTACCGTCACCCGACATCCTAGCACTCAATACACTGTAGTCATTCTATCGGCAGTTATTTTTTTTTCTACACTGATATCGTTATAGTTTTCATAACCGGTTATCACAAAACCACTGCCTGGGGCTGCCAGACGGCGCAAAACCTCGCCTCCGGCGGCTAAACTATTTGACCCTCGCGCGGGCCTCGGTTAATGTGCCATCACTACGCAAAATGAGACCATAAGAGGGATCCGTGAGCGATAAAGCCACTGCAGCCAGTCCGTCATTTGAACAAACCATCAGCGAACTGGAAACCATCGTCAGTGAAATGGAACAGGGCGATCTGCCTCTCCATGAAGCACTGAAAAAATTTGAACGCGGTATCGAGTTATCCCGCCTGAGCCAGAAGGCCCTGGTAGAAGCGGAGCAAAAAGTCAGAATACTCACCGAACAAAATGGCGAGGCCACATTACAGAACTTCGCGGCAGACAACGAGGACTAACATGCAACTTGCTTCATTGCATCAGCACATCAAGCAACGCCTTGATGCCAGCCTGCAAGACCTCATCAACGATCTGCCCGATGCTGCACCGCGCCTGAAAGCGTCCATGCTGTACGCCTTAACTAACGGTGGTAAACGGATGCGTCCGTTACTGGTTCATCTGGTGGGTAATATGCTCGACATTCCGGATAACGACCAGCGTGCCATCAGTATGGCCATCGAGTGTATTCATGCCTACTCTCTGGTTCATGACGATCTACCAGCAATGGATGATGACGACCTGCGCCGGGGCAATCCAACCTGCCATATTGCGTTTGACGAAGCGACCGCTATTCTCGCCGGTGACGCTCTGCAGACCCAGGCTTTCAGTATTGTTGCAGAACACCCTATGAGCACATTTGCCAACCATCGCCGTGCGCAACTGGTTGCGGTGCTGGCTCGCGCTGCCGGTTATTCGGGCATGTGTGGCGGCCAGGCCATTGATTTAGCCGCCACGGGTAAACAAATAACACTGGCTGAACTGCAACACCTGCATCAGCTAAAAACCGGTGCATTACTCACCGCCTGTGTCGAAATGGTATGTCTGGTAACCGAACAGCTCGATAGTAACCATCAACAATTGCTGTGCCGTTTCGCTAACCGTATCGGCCTGGCATTTCAGGTTCAGGATGACATTCTGGACGTCACGGCCAGTACCGAAACGCTCGGAAAACCGAAGGGATCAGATGAAGCCCGGGGCAAAAATACGTTTCCATCTCTGCTGGGGTTGGACGGTGCGCGTCAGGAGTTGGCAAAATTACATCAAGAGGCGCTTCAAGCCTTGGACGGTTTGCCCTACAATACCGATTACTTAGTTGCATTTACCGATTTAATGGTGAGTCGCAGTCATTAACGGCGCGACATACCCGCAAAACTATCAGAATAATAAATAATGACTCTAGATTTAGCGCACTATCCGACTCTTGCTCTGGCCCGTTCTCCCGAAGCATTACGCAAGCTTCCTCAGGACAAACTGCGACCCCTTGCTGATGAACTTCGCCAGTACCTGCTTACCTGTGTCAGTCAGAGCAGTGGTCATTTTGCCTCCGGCCTTGGCACCGTTGAACTTACCGTGGCGCTGCATTACATCTACAATACCCCTTTCGACAGGCTGATCTGGGATGTGGGTCATCAGGCCTATCCGCATAAAATTCTAACCGGCCGTGCCGAACAGATGTCGACCATCCGTAAGAAAGACGGATTACACCCTTTCCCATGGCCACCGGAAAGTGAATTCGACACCTTTGCAGTGGGCCACTCCTCTACTTCGATCAGTGCCGCTCTGGGCATGGCCATCGCCGCCGACAAAGAACAACAGGGCCGCAAGGTGGTAGCTGTGATTGGTGACGGTGCAATGACAGCCGGGATGGCTTTTGAGGCCATGAACCACGCTGGTGATATCAGCAAAGATTTAGTGGTGGTGCTGAACGATAACGAAATGTCGATCTCTGAGAACGTCGGCGCTTTAAACAGCCACCTGGCCCGCCTGCTAACCGGCAACCTGTTTAACAGTATTCGCGACGGGGGCAAAAAGCTACTGAGTAATGTGCCTCCCATCAAAGAATTTGCCAGCCGCGCCGAGGAGCATATCAAAGGCATGGTTGTACCGGGTACCATTTTTGAGGAGCTGGGTTTTAATTACATTGGACCCATTGATGGCCACGACATCAATGGTGTGGTCGATACCTTACGTAATATGCGTAAATTTAAGGGCCCGCAACTACTGCATGTGGTTACTCGCAAAGGTAAAGGTTACCCTGAAGCTGAAAAAGACCCGATTAAATTCCATGCTGTGCCGAAGTTTAATCCGGCCGATCAGGCCCTGCCTAAAGCTAAGGCTTCCAAGCCCACTTTTTCGGCTATCTTTGGCAACTGGTTGTGTGATATGGCTAAACAGGACCCCAAGCTAATGGCCATTACACCGGCGATGCGTGAAGGCTCAGGCATGGTTGCTTTTTCCCAGCAATACCCCGAACAGTATTTCGATGTAGCGATTGCCGAACAACATGCAGTAACTCTTGGCGCTGGTATGGCTAAAGATGGTCTGAACGCGGTTGTGGCCATCTACTCAACGTTTTTACAACGTGCTTATGACCAGCTTATTCACGACGTAGCTTTACAAAATCTTCCGGTATTATTTGCCATCGACCGGGCGGGTATTGTTGGCGCGGACGGCCCTACTCACCAGGGAGCCTTCGATATCGCTTTCCTGCGCTGTATTCCCAATATGATTGTGATGACCCCTGCGGATGAAAACGAGTGTCGGCAGATGCTTTATACCGGTCATATGGCCAACGCACCGGCGGCGGTGAGATACCCACGTGGAGCTGGCAAAGGCATTACCCCGGAACAATCCATGACAGCCCTGCCACTTGGAAAAAGCCGGACACTGCGAACCGGTAAAAAAGTAGCGCTGTTAAACTTTGGTACCTTACTGCCCTTTGCCGAAGCAGCAGCCGAGGAGCTGGACGCTACCCTGGTAGACATGCGTTTTGTGAAACCACTCGACACCGACGTACTCCAGGCGCTGAAAGCTGATCACGAATGCTTCGTAACACTGGAAGACGGCTGCATAATGGGCGGTGCAGGTAGCGCGGTAAGCGAATACGTGATGCAAAACCGGTTAAAAACCGATGTACTGACCCTCGGCCTGCCCGATAGCTTTATTTTGCAGGGCAGCCAGGAAGAAATGTATGCCGAACTTGGCCTGGATACCGATGGCATAATCACTGCCGTCACCGCGTATGTCGGCCATTAATTAAAGGCAACAACGGCCGGGTATGCTTAGTCTAACCCGGCACTACCGTTCAGACGAATAAGCCGTTTGCAGGTAAGTCAGTTCTTTTTCAAAATGCGCGACTGCCATCTGACCCACGACAACCTGAAAGTAGACCGCTTCTTCCCAACCAAAATACTTTCTGAGTATCACCTCATTTTTGCACACTTTGGCCAGTGGCTCTTTAAAACGGTGTTTTCTTATTAACTCCTGACTGCCAATTGCACCATTTTTAATCAACGCGATACTGTCATCCGGCGAGCCCAAAAGAGGACCTGAAGCCAGCTGATTTAAAAAGCCGGTATCTTTCATCTCGGCGGTCTTACTGGCAAGTTCCTGTTCATAAAAGCGGGTGTAGTTGGCAAGCTCTGACAACCTGGTTCTAAGTTCTGTATGCTGAAAAGCGAGAAAACTGTTATTGCTTAGCAATAACTCAATGTCACGAACAGAAAGTAGTATCTGGGAGTAATTCATGACAACCGGAAACGTGGCTTCGATATTTTCTATCGAGCCGCCATTAACCCCACAAGTACGTAAGGTTTCAATCACTCGTTGCACGGCTGGCAGACGCTTACGGTAATAGTTTTGTACCGCCCGAATGGATTTTATATTATTGCTAACTTCCTGAGTAACCCGCTTATAGGCGTCGTGATAAAGCGTTTGCTGCTTTTGTGTGTCGTTCCAGTTTGCTACCTGAACACCTATAAACACCCCGACCACTACAATGACAAAATCGAGTAATACCGCAAACCAGTTCTGTTGCCTTACGTGCAAAAGAACGCGTCTGAGTAACATAACCTATCCTTGTCTTTGAACAATATTCGTTCAATCTACAGGTTTATTCTGGTTAGTGCTATGAGGATTTGGCGTTGGAATAACTTGATAAGTAATTGGGCTGGCTAAAGCCCGAGGAGAAATAGGACTGCGTGCAGGCTGACACAGGCCATGATACCGGCCACTACATCATCCAGCATAATGCCCAGTCCACCAGCCAGGTACTTATCAATAGGTTTGATTGGCCAGGGCTTTAAAATATCGAAAAAGCGAAACAACACAAAGCCCAGCAGCACAGTAACTGGCGATAGTGGCACCCATAAGAAGGTCAGTAAGATACCTGCCACCTCATCCCAGACTATAGATCCGTGGTCGTGTACCTGCATGTCATCTGCAGTTTTACCGCACAGATAAATCCCTACAACGCTAGCCAGCACCGCAGCAATAAGCAGAGCGTAGGGGGAAAGCCAGATAAACGGGATCAGCAATGGCAATGCCGCCAGTGAGCCAAAGGTGCCAGGCATCAGGGGAATTAAACCACTGCCAAAACCTAATGCCAGAAAATGCACCGGATTTTTCATTGATATCCGCTTACGCAGCGCTTTATCCATTAAAACTCGTGCTCGTAGCCGGTGCTTTCATCGAGCACGTATTTTTCATCGTACAATCTGAGATCCAATTGACCGGCATAACCATTGATCTGGCCAATACAAGTGGCTTTCACATTGGCGTTTTTCAGTGAGGTTTCCAGATTGCCACGCTGCTCTTCATTCACCGTGAAGACCAGTTCATAATCATCTCCGGCTACCAGGGCATACCGGTAAGCCTGCTGAGCACCCACTGTATCAAACAGAGCCGATGACACGGGCAGACGGTCAACATGAACCGTGGCACCGCAGCCAGACATCTTGAGAATATGACCCAAATCAGATACCAGCCCGTCAGACACGTCAATACAGGCATTAGCTGTACGGCGCAGAGATGTCCCCGCCATCACTCTTGGGGTTGGATAATAATGACGATTAATCAGGTAATCACGGTGCTCGCCATCAACTTCGATATCGCCTTTAAGAATATCCAGACCAGCCCCTGCATCGCCGAGGTTGCCGGTCACATAGATCCAGTCGCCAGGCTTAGCATTGCTGCGGCGTAACTCAGTATCGGGCGGCACAAAGCCCTGAGCAGTAATCGTTAACGCTAATGGGCCGGTAACGGTGTCACCACCAATAAGCTGAACCGAATAGTATTCGGTTAACTCGTATAGCCCATTAACAAACTCTTCTATCCAGTTTTCATCGTAAGACGGCAAAGATAAAGACAGACTAATCCAGGCAGGCTCAGCGCCAGAGGCAGCCAGGTCACTCAGATTAACAGCAACGGCTTTGTAGGCAACAGAACGCGCGGGGGCGTCGGCAAGAAAATGTACGCCACTGATAAGCGTATCAGTAGTGACAGCGAGGTGCTGATTGTCCGGTACTTTGGTTATCGCACAATCATCACCAATACCCAGCTTTACATCCTTTCTAACATGACCACGCTGGGCAAAGTACTGTTTTATCAGATCAAACTCTTTCACAGTAATCCGGAAAGTTAATAAATTAAAACGCAGAGCTTCCTGCCCTTAAACTGACTTAGCAGAACTTAACCACGCTCGTGAGGACGCAGGGTTTTAATCGCTTTGTCTAGCGCACCGTTGACAAATTTATGGCTGTCTTCAGCCCCAAACGACTTCGCCAGTTCAATGGCTTCGTTAATAATGACCTTGTATGGGACATCAACCTGCTCGGTAAGTTCAAAGGTAGCTAACCGCAGGATCGCTTTTTCGATTGGGTCCAGTTCCTCTGGTAATCGTCCCAGGTAGGGCTTCACGGTAGCATCCAGCCCGGAAGCATTGCGAACAACACCGCGTAGCAGCAACTGAAAATAGTTCATATCTACTTTTTTCATGTCGTTGCTGGTTGCCAGCGCCAGTTCGATCTGATCAACCTGGTTTTGGGTCATTTGCCAGGAGTAGATGCCCTGTAGTGCTAGTTCGCGAGCGCGACGACGAGGAGAAACTTTCACACCAGTACCCTTATGCCAGGCCGTCTAGAGCAGACATTACATTCACCATTTCCAGCGCACCCAGAGCCGCTTCAGAGCCTTTGTTACCCGCTTTGGTACCAGAACGCTCAATGGCTTGCTCAATAGAGTCGGTAGTGATGACCCCAAAAGACACTGGCAGACCATATTCCAGGGAAACCTGAGCCAGGCCTTTGTTACATTCACCGGCAACAAAATCAAAGTGCGGAGTACCGCCGCGGATCACCGCGCCTAAGGCAATAATGGCATCAAACTTTTTAGATTCAGCTAACTTTTTCGCCGCAACCGGCAACTCATAAGCGCCAGGCACACGAACCAGTGTGACATCTTCATCGCTCACTTCACCATGACGCTCCAGCGTGTCCAGTGCGCCTTCTAACAAACTTTCTACTACAAAGCTGTTAAAACGTGAAAC
>CATMRP010000043.1 GCA_950073835.1 uncultured Alteromonadaceae bacterium | reverse complement strand
AGCGGTAGTTCAGTTGGTTAGAATACCGGCCTGTCACGCCGGGGGTCGCGGGTTCGAGTCCCGTCCGCTCCGCCATTTCAATAATGGGGTCAGAGTACTTGATTACTTTAGGCATCATTGTTGTTCCTGTATGTGATTTTCCTTCTCCTTAATTTGATAATGTACTCTGACCCCATTATTGTTGCTCTGACCCCATTGTTGTTGCTCTGACCCCATTGTTGGTTTGGTTGGTACTGGCTTTTCTGCGCTTAGATATCTTTTTTTACAATAACCATATACTCCGACCGGTTAAACTATCGTACACTTAGCCCTTTAATCTTATATGCTTTTAATGGATTATTTGGATGAAAAAGCTGGGGGAGCGCCTGCATAAGCAACCGGTCTGGATTGCTTTGATCATTACGCTGTGTTTAGTAATTTGGATAGCGTCTGGCTATCTGTCTGCACCAAGCGATGAAACGATCGTAAACGAGAAAACTAACACACATCCCATTTCAAAAGTTCAAACCACTATCATGCACGCAGAGCGGGTGAATCGCGATGTTACGCTTTATGGTCGTACCGAACCAGATCGCATTGCAACAGTGCGCGCTGAAGTTAACGGTCGGGTTATCGAAGTGCTGGCTGAACGCGGTAGTGCCGTTAGCAAAGGAGATGTTCTGGTTAAGTTGGATCCGCAGGACCGCTATGAACAACTGGCATTTGCCAAAGCACTGCTTGGCCAGAGGGAAACGGAATTTAACGGTATTGAAGCGCTTAAAAAGCAAGGATATCAGGCACAAACAGCGCTGGCAGAAGCCCAGGCAAATTTAGAATCAGCCAGGGCACAGGTGTCTCAGCTTGAACTGGCGCTAAAGAACAGTGTGGCAGTGGCGCCCTTTGACGGTGTGCTCAATGACCGGGTAGTCGAAGTGGGGGATTATTTGCGTGAGGGTGATGAAATTGCCACCATTGTTGACTTACAGCCCCTGGTGTTTACCGCCCATGTTACGGAGTCTGACATCGCCAGTGTGACCCTGGGGCAGCAGGCCAGTGCCCGGTTAATTAGTGGCGAGCAGGTAACAGGTCACATTCGTTATATTTCTAATGTGTCTAACGAGGGCACCAATACCTTTACCATTGAAGTGGCAGTGGGTAACCCCGACAATACCTTACTGGCAGGCTTAAGTGGTGAAATATTTGTAACGCTCAAACAGGTCAGTGCAATAAAAATTACCCCGTCTGTGATGGCGCTTGACGAGGACGGCAACCTGGGCGTTAAGGTAGTTGAAAACAATCGGGTGCGCTTTGTCGGCATTGATATGGTGAAGAGTGAGGCCGATGGCGTATGGCTTGCCGGGCTTGGCGAACAGGCTGAGGTGATTATCCGGGGCCAGGGCTTTGTGCGCGATGGTGATAGCGTCGAGGTGGTGAATAACTGATATGCAAAATATTATCAGCGCCGCATTAGGCAGAAGCCGCACAGTACTGATGATTTTCTTGTTGCTGATTATTTCCGGCACGGTCACTTATATTGACATTCCTAAAGAGTCTAACCCGGATATCCCCATACCGTTTATCTATGTCTCGATTGTTCACGATGGTATTTCGCCGGAAGATGCAGAGCGTATGCTGGTGCGCCCTATGGAGCGCGAGCTGCGTTCTATCGATGGGGTAAAAGAAATGACGGCGACGGCCAGTGAGGGGCATGCCAGCATTGTATTAGAATTTATCGCTGGTTTTGATTCTGCTGTGGCGCTTGCTGACGTTCGCGATAAAGTGACCGTCGCCAAAGCCAAGTTACCTGATGAAACCGAAGAGCCTACAATCAATGAGATTACCATGGCCGATCAGGAGCCTGTAGTAACCGTGATCCTGTCAGGCGATGTGTCTGAGCGGGCACTGCTGAGCACGGCCCGCGAGCTAAAAGATTTACTCGAAGCGGTTAAGGAAGTGCTTGAGGTGGATGTTGGCGGCGATCGTGAAGACATGGTCGAGATCCTGGTTGATCCGCTTAGCATGGAAAGTTACAGCCTCGATCCAAACGACATTTATACATTACTAAGCCGTAACAATCAGTTAGTACCAGCCGGTACCATGGACACTGGGAAAGGCAGCTTCCCGGTAAAAGTGCCATCCGTGTTTGAAAGCGTTAAAGACGTTATGGAACAACCGGTTAAAGTACAGGACGACCAGGTTATACGCTTTCAGGATGTGGCAACCGTGCGTCGAACTTATAAAGATCCAACCAGCTTTGCCCGCTTAAATGGTCGCCCCTCGGTGGCGCTGGAAGTGAAAAAAAGACCGGGTGAAAACATTATCGAAACCGTCGAGCAGGTCAAAACGATAATCGAGACCGCGCGACAAACCAGCATCTGGCCCAATGCCGTGCAGGTCACTTATGTAGGCGATAAAACCGAAGACATCAGTATGATGCTCAGCGACCTGCAAAATAATGTCTCTACCGCAGTTATTCTGGTGGCGATTGTTATCGTTGCTATTTTAGGCTTACGTACCGCCGGTTTGGTGGGTATCTCGATCCCAGGTTCATTTCTTACCGGTATCCTCATTTTGTCGATGTTCGGCTATACGCTGAATATGGTAGTGCTGTTTTCGCTAATTATGGCCGTGGGCATGCTGGTAGATGGCGCTATTGTAGTAACCGAATTTGCCGACCGCTGTATGAGCGAAGGCATGGATAAAAAACAAGCCTATGCCCGAGCGGCACAGCGTATGGCCTGGCCAATTATTGCGTCAACGGCAACTACGCTGGCTGCTTTTGCACCGCTTATGTTCTGGCCGGATATCATGGGTGAGTTTATGAAGTACTTACCTTTTACGCTAATTGCCACGTTATCGGCGTCGTTACTCATGGCGTTGGTATTTGTGCCAACACTGGGCGCGGTATTTGGTAAGCCGCGCTATGTAACGCCAGAGACCAGGGCGCAGTTGGAGCAGGTTGAAAACGGCGATATACGCCATTTAGGCGGGTTTACCGGTAACTATGTAAAAATGCTTGCGGTAGCCATTATGCATCCTTGGAAAGTGTTGTTTGCTGCAATTGGCATTGCGATAATCTCGATAGTGACCTACTCATCATCAGGCCTTGGGGTAGAGTTTTTTCCTCATGTTGATAGCACCGTTATTACAGTGGTCGCCCGTTCTAACAACGAAATGTCGATTTACGAAAAAGACCGGCAAATTCGCGAAATTGAATCCAGGCTGATGGATATCGAGGCCATAAAATACATTTATGCCCGAACAGGTGGTGAAGATCAGCTCGGTAGTTTGCGCCTGAACTTAGTTGACTGGCAAGAACGCCCACATTCGGATGTGGTTCATCAGCAGATTGAAGACCGGCTAAGTAATGTGGTTGGCATGGATTTAGAGGTTCGCATTCAACAGGATGGCCCGCAACAGGGCAAGGATTTACAAATTCAGTTGTCTTCCAATTTTCCGGAACTGTTAAACGATGTAGCGCTTACCATCCGCGGTGCGCTGGAAGAAAATGACAAATTTACTGCGATTACCGATACGGCCAGTAAACCCGGAATTGAATGGCAGCTTAAAGTCGATCGGAGCGAAGCGGCTCGATTTGGGGCGGATGCAACCCTGGTAGGCAGTATGGTGCAATTTGTCACCAATGGATTAAAGCTTGGTGAGTATCGCCCCGATGATGTGGATGATGAACTGGATATTCGGGTTCGTTATCCTGCCGAAGAACGGTACATTGGTAAGCTTGATGATTTACGGATAAAAACCACGTCTGGTCTGGTACCTATTTCGCAGTTTGTTGAACGCACCGCCCAACCTAAAACGGCGGCGATCCGCCATATTGACAGTCGCCGTGTGATAGAAGTGCATGCCAATATGAAACCCGGCGAATTGTTAAGTAAGGAATTACCTGGGTTACAGGCAAAATTATCAACGCTTAACATTGACCCACGGGTATTAATTAACGTGAAAGGGCAAAATGCGCAGCAAGAAGAATCGCAGGCGTTTTTGCAGAACGCCTTTCTCATTGCTCTGTTTATTATGGCCATTATTCTGGTGACGCAATTTAACAGTTTTTACCAGGCGTTTTTGATTTTAAGCGCTGTGCTGTTTTCCACTGTTGGCGTATTTTTAGGTCTGGCGATAGCACAAAAACCCTTTGGTATAGTGATGTCGGGAATTGGTGTTATTGCGCTGGCCGGCATTGTGGTAAACAACAATATCGTATTAATCGATACCTACAATGTGTTACGGCGGGAAGGTTTCGCGGCGCCGGAGGCGATTTTGCGTACCGGTGCCCAACGTTTACGGCCGGTCATGCTAACCACGGTAACGACCATACTGGGGCTGTTACCAATGGTGATCGAAATTAACATTGATGTTATTGGTCGTAATATCGAAGTGGGTGGCCCGTCAACACAGTGGTGGTCGCAATTAGCCACCGCCGTGGCCGGTGGACTCGCGTTTGCAACCTTGCTGACGCTGATCCTTACCCCAAGCCTGCTGGCCCTGCGTGCCAAAAAACAATAGTGGGGGGCAATTACTGCCGTTGATTGATTCTGAGCCCATATAGCTTAATAGTTTAACTCCCTTTGCTACGAGCTAATTTAACGGTGCTGTACCCTGACTGGTTCTATACCTTGCCAGTCCTATGGAGTACACTTGCAAACCCATGATTATAAATATTATCGCTGCATTCAGTTAAGAGGACAGCATGGCAGAAAAAGCGGTATTGGTTTGCCGGGACGTCACCAAAACCTATCATGACGGTAACGAAAAAGTATCGGTACTCAGTGATGTATCATTTACCCTTGCCCGGGGCGAAAAAGTGGCGATTTTAGGGAGTTCTGGTTCGGGGAAAAGTACCTTGTTGCACATTCTTGGCGGGCTCGATTTGCCCTCCACCGGTGACGTAACTATAAACGGCCGTTCACTGGCGGGTCTTAACGCCAATCAGCTGGCCGCGTTGCGTAATAATGAACTTGGTTTTATTTATCAGTTTCATCACTTGCTGGCTGAGTTCAGTGCACTGGAAAATGTCGCGATGCCGTTACTTATTGCCGGCACTGGCAAAACTGAGGCAGAAAAACAGGCCGCGGCGTTACTTGAAAAAGTGGGCTTAAGCCACCGCTTAAGCCATCAGCCAGCCGCGTTGTCGGGTGGCGAGCGCCAGCGAGTTGCGATTGCCAGAGCCCTGGTGAATAACCCCTCTATTGTGCTGGCTGACGAACCTACCGGTAACCTCGATAAAAAAACCGGCGATCAGATATATCAGTTATTGTGTGACCTCAGTGAGCAAATGGGCACCAGCTTTATAGTGGTGACACATGATATTGCCCTGGCGAATGCCATGGATAGGGTGTTGCAACTCACTGATGGTTCTCTGGTGAGTCAGCGGAGTGAGTCGTGAATCTCAGCTTACAACTGGCGCGCCGTTTTCGCCGCGGTAAAAGCAGCAATCGCTACATTTCCTTCGTATCTTTATCGTCGACGCTGGGCATAGGTTTAGGTTGCTTTGTACTGATTATTCTACTGAGTGTGATGAATGGCTTTGAGCGTGAGTTACGCGAGCGTTTGCTGGCTATCATTCCCCATGCTGAACTTTTCTCGATTAACCAGCAGGGGATTGTTGACTGGCGCGTCTACCGGCAGGTACTGGGCGAAGATCCCCGTATCAAGGAAGTGGAGCCTTACACTAAAATTACCGGCATGATCCAACAGGGCAGTGAACTGAAAGCCGTTGAGCTAACCGGTATACAAATCAATGCGGCGATTCCGCCACGCTGGCAAAACGAAATCAGTGATGCCGACTGGCGGCAACTGCGTAAGGGGCCCAATCAGGTATTGCTGGGGAAAGGGATCCTTAACAAACTGTCGCTTGTTCCCGGCGATAAAATCAGTGTGGTGATCCCCTCAGTAACGGAAGATTTAACCTTCGCGGCACCGAAAAACCTGTATCTCACTGTGGCAGGCAGTATTCATGTGGGTGGCGAGCTGGACAACCTGATAGGCATTATGCATCTTGAAACGGCATCAGAGCAGGCGGGCATTAAATCTGGCGCGCAGGGACTTCGTTTTCAGTTTAACGACCCTTTCGCTGCCTATTCTATTATCCGTGAAGTCGGCTATGGATTTCCTCAGGCGGTGTATATGTCGGATTGGACCCGGACCCAGGGTCATCTGTATGACGACATCCGCCTGGTAAGAGTGGTGGTGTACATTGCCTTATCGCTGGTTATTGCAGTAGCCTGCTTTAATATTGTTTCGTCGCTGGTGATGGCGGTAAAAGAAAAACAGGCGTCTATTGCTATTTTAAAGACCATGGGCGCGACAGATAGTCAAATTCGCAATACCTTTGTTTTTCAGGGGTTGTTAAACGGGTTTATCGGGGTTTTCTGGGGCACGTTACTGGCGGTGATCACGGCGCCGAATTTGTCGCTGATTGTGGGCAAGCTGGAAGGCCTGTTAGGAATAAAAGTGCTGTCGGGCGATATTTACTTTATCGATTTCTTGCCCTCACAATTGCAGGCAAATGATGTGTTGCTAACCGTTTTAGTCGCCATTGTACTGTCGGTACTGGCCACGCTCTATCCGGCTCAAAAGGCCGCTGCAATTCAGCCCGCACGGGCATTACACTAACAGGTTAAATGAACAGGTTTTATGCCACTTTGCCGGTTGGCAGGTTCGGTTAGGTTGTTTAGCTGGTCGGGGATCCCGGATAACGCCTGTGGCGTTTCGGAAGTGGAAGTAAGAGATTTGATTAAATGAGTCAGGTTTTTATGGGGAACCCGGATAACGCCTGTGGCGTTTCCGCAGGGGAAGTAAGAGATTTGATTAAATGAGTCAGGCTTTTATGGGGATCCCGGATAACGCCTTTGGCGTTTCCGGAGGGGGGGGTAAGAGACTTGATTAAATGAGTCAGGCGTTTCCGGGATAACTAACAACTTAAGTTGTTAGTTAATTTAACTCGCTGTCTACCCAGAATTTTGTGCCTTTTACGGTGGCCTGCAGGGCGAGTCCGCTTTCTGTCATGCTGTAAACCGTTATGCTGCCTACGTAGCCTTCACCATCAATAGAGCCGCCTTTGTTGCCCGCTTTAGCAGTCACGTCGGCATTGCCCCCGGCCGTCCAGCCGTGTTCAATAAAGTAATCCATCGATGCTTTGGTGTGGAACACCATGACGATGCGATAGTCCTTCGCGCCTAATCCCAGTCCAACACCGCCTTCCGCCATATTCATGTAAGTTTTACCGCCAGTGCGATTGTTATTCACCACACCGTAGCCAGTACCGGCTGCCAGAAATATCAGGTTGACGTTAGCACTGCTGAATACCGCGTAGCCGGGCGCATTTGCAAGTTGGGCGCGGGTGTCCGGTTTTTCGCTGTACAGTCGGGTTAAGGCCTTATCCTGCATGGTTAATATTGCCTGACGCTTTTGTGCCACGGTACCACTGCCCATGGAAGCACATGCGGTAAGGGTGATGATTAACAAGACAGAGAATGAATAGCGTATAAATTGGGACAATTGTTGCACCGGAAAACTCCTTTAAGAAATACCACTAACTATACCTGATACGCAGTAAAGGCGGAAAAGGTGAAATTTAGTAAGTAAAAAAAGTGCTAGGGCGAATTAAAGAGAGTAAGACGTTTAAGGGGGTCCCGGAAAACGCCTTTGGCGTTTCCGGGACAAAGAAAGTGCTCAGGCACTTTCTTTGTTCTTATCAAAGTGTTCGAAGTCTATGTCTTCCTGTTGGTGACCGGCGTCCGGATCGTTAAAGACGGCTTCATCCAGTTCGCCTTCGGTTTTGGCGATAATGGTTGCTACAGTACAGTCACCAGTAATGTTCACCGCGGTGCGGGTCATATCCAGTAAGCGGTCTACACCGATGATAAGTGCAATTCCTTCAACTGGCAGATTGACCTGTTGGAGCACCATCGCCAGCATAATCAGGCCAACACCGGGCACTCCGGCAGTACCTACTGATGCCAGTGTTGCGGTTAATACCACCATCACATAGTCACCTAAAGACAGGTCTACACCGTAAACCTGGGCAATAAATACCGTGGCAACACCTTGCATAATGGCGGTACCATCCATGTTAATCGTGGCGCCAAGTGGCAGGGTGAATGAGGAGACTGATTTACCAATACCCAGTTTATTGCGCGCGGTCTCCATGGTTACCGGTAGCGTGGCGCTACTACTTGAAGTGCTGAATGCAAAGAGCGCCGCATCGCGCATTTTTTGCAGCAGAATTAACGGGTTCATACCGCTGAAGACTTTGAGTAATACCGGGTAGGTTACTAGCGCGTGGATAACCAGCACGGCCAGTACCAGGAAGAAATACCACAGTAATCCGCCGATGGTTTCCAGGCCGATAGTGGCAAACAGTTTGGCCATCAGCACAAACACACCATAAGGTGCCAGATTCATGATAATGGTCACCAGGCGCATGATAACGGTGTTAACGTCTTCGAAAAACGCGGCTAATCGTTTACCCGCATCGCCGGTCATGGCCATGGCTATTCCCAGTAATACAGCAAATACAATGATTTGCAGCATGTTACCTTCGGCCATGGAATTGATGGGGTTAGAGGGGAACATGTCCACAATAACTTGTGATAAAGAAGGCGCTTCCTTGGCAACATAAGTGGCTTCGCTCTGCAGATTAAGGCCTTCACCCGGAGACACCAGCAGGCCGCCCATAATTGCCAGGGTAACGGCAATAGCGGTGGTTAAAATGTACAGACCGATCGATTTAGCGCCCAGCCGACCCAGCTTGGATGGCTCAGATAAGCTGCTGGTACCGCAGATCAGTGAAACAAAAACTAAAGGCACAACAAGCATTTTCAGACTCGAAATAAAAATTTGTCCGAGTGTTGAAAATATACCTTCGACCAAAATGCCATACGTGGAAACTTCCACCGAGAATATCGAAAACCGCAAATCTCCGCTATCATCAAATATAAATTGAAGCAGCGCACCAATAATGATCCCGGCAACCATGCCGATAAAGATCCGTGCAGTTAAACTGTACTTGTGTGAAGACTGAGACATGTAAATTCCCTGAAATGTTATTTTATTTATAGTTCTTAGTTAGTGTGCCAGATTCGTAGCAGTTTTAAATACTTAAAATGACTCAATAACGGTAAAGAGGTCCGGGAAGACGATGAAAATGCAATCTCTACGCTTAATAGCTGCCATATGGGCACTATTACTACTAGTTGCCTGCGGAGGCGGTGGTACAGTTTCCAGAGAAGAAACCACCGGGGGCAGTACGCCCGATCCCACGTATTCAGTTGGTCTTGCACTAACCGATAGCGATGGTAATACCAGCACCTCAGTCACCGGGGAATCGCCACTCATCCTGACAGCAACTGTGACCGACAGTAATGGCAACCCGGTTGCCAACACGGTAGTAACCTTTAGTTTTACTGTTGCTGACCTGGCACGCTTTTCTAATGACACCGGCACCGCGCTGACTAACGATGAAGGGGTGGCAACTATTACCCTGATCGTGGGAGAACTCTCTGGCTCCGGTGCTGTAGAAGCAGCACTGGAAACCGGAGAAACGGCCCGCATAGGTTTTAGTTCCAGCGGCACAACTGCCAGTGTTGAAACGCCTGAATCCCTGGAGTTATTCGCCAGTCAGTCACAATTGTCTTCCAGTGGTTCCGATGAAGTGGAAGTCTGGGCCGTCGTTAAAAATGCCCAGAATATCCTGCTTGACGGTGTTAACGTGACATTCTCTGCCGATAACAACGCTGCTATTGCGGAAACTCAGCCTGTCACCGATGAAAACGGCACGGCTATCGTGATGTTGCGGACCGGCGGCGACAAAGAAAACCGCACCATTAACGTTACCGCTACGGTAAGTGGTGAACAAACGCTTACGCAAACACTGAGCATTAATGTAGTGGGAACAGAAATCGAGATTAACGGCACCACATCGGCAATCATCGGCGACAGTGTCAATCTTACGGTGAGTCTGCAGGACTCTGACAACGTCGGCATTGCCAGTGAAACACTGACGCTGCGGGTTGAAGATGAAGCAGGTACCGACGTTACCGCTTCCACACTGGATAACGCTGCACCGCAAACCAGTGCTGAAGGTCGTGCAACGGTTGCTTTTACTGCGCCTTCTGCTGGCACCTTCACCGTCTTTGCCAGTGCGTTAAACACCGAGAGCACTTTTGCGATAGAAGTACAGCAGGATGAGTTTGTCTTTGTTAATCCGCCGGATGTGAATGATGTTAACCAGGATATCCCGCTGAACACCGATTATAACCTGCAAATCAGCTGGTTACGTGATGCTGCCCCTTTTGCTGGTGGCTCAGTCTCTTTCGCTATTTCCCGCGGTTCGATTGTCAGCGCAGATACGGTTACTGACGGCTCTGGGGTAGCTAATCTGACAGTAAGCTCTGGCAATGCCGGACTGGCAACCATCTCAGCAACCGGTACCGATGGAGCAGGTGTCGAGGTGTCGACCCAAATCGAGATTGCTTTTATCGCGACCGATGCAGCAACCCTTATCGTGGATGCCACGCCTGACTCTATTGGTCCTGACGGGCAGACCAGCACGATTTCCGCTGTGGTGCTGGATGCTGATGGTAACCGGGTACGCAATAAACTGGTTAATTTTGAAGTGAACGATGTGTCTAACGGTAACCTGACCGACGCGCAGAGCCGTACAGACCGCCGTGGTATTGCCACAACCGTCTATGAGTCTAACGCGGTTAGTACCTATCAGAGTGTAGAAGTGCGGGCGTACGTGAACGACGAACCCACGGTTGAAGATTTTACGTTGCTGACTGTAGGCGACCGTCCGTTTGATATTTCACTGGGTACGGGAAATCTGATTGAAGCGCCGCAGCAGTCTTCATACCGCAAAGAGTTTTCGGTATTTGTTACCGATGCTGACGCAAACCCGGTTAGCGGCGCAGCGTTAACTTTCAGTGCCACACCGGTGGCTGAAACCAGCAATGACGCAGCCTATGCCAAAGGCTACTGGCTCTGGGACGAAGATGATTCTATTTACTATCCGGTAGTCACTGCAACCTGTGCTAATGAAGACCTGAATGGCAACGGCAGACTGGATGTGGGTGAAGATTTTAACGGTGATGGCCAGCTTACGCCGGGTAATGTGGGCGCTATCGATGCCGACGCCAACACCGATGATAATGGACAGGCGCTCATCAATCTTAACTATCCGAAACAATACGGGGCATGGGTGCAACTCACTATCAGTGCTCGCGGTGAGTCATCAGGGACTGAGTCGGTTGATTCAATGAATTACTGGCTGAGTGTGTCTACCGATGATCGCACTTCTCAGGGAGCGCCACCACCATCAAGCCCATGGGGCAGCAGTACAAATTGTGGTAATACCCTGTAAAAGTGACAGATAGCATTAAAATCGCCGGCAATTTGCCGGCGATTTTATATGCTCGGTTGCGAAATAACAGAACACCACAAATTTGCCTGTCGATGAAGCAGAACAAGCAAAACGCATTGCATAACTCTGGAACATTGTGAAGCTTTGCGTACTGCATCAGCTGCAGGCTGCAGCCGTAAGTACCACGGGCATGCCCGTGGTACTGTACTAAGGTTAACGATTATCCTTGCTGGAATGGATAGACCGAACCCAATTTTAAGATTTGGGTGAGTTCATCCAGTGCCGTGCGAGACTCAATCAGCAATTGCGGATCGCACAGATCTTGTTCAGTTAAGCGGTCACGGTAATGCTTGTCTACCCAGCCATTAAGACGCGTAAACAGTGCATCATTCATGATTGTGTTGGAATTCACTGCGTCCAGCTCCGTGCCGGTGAGGGCAACCCGAAGGCGCAGACAAGCCGGCCCGCCACCATTACGCATGCTTTGTTTTACATCGAAATAGTTAACGCTCTTGATGGGCGTATCACGGGTAATCAGCTCTGCCAAATAAGCCGCAACGGTGGCATTTTCTTCACACTCTGACGGCGCAATAATGGTCATGTTGCCATCGGGTAAAGTGAGTAACTGAGTGTTAAACAGATAGGTTTTTATGGCGTCGTTAAGGCCAACTTCATCACTTTTTACTTTGATAAAGTGTAGCGGATTGTCACCAAATTTAGCTTGCAGCTCAGCCAGCGCAGCATCACTGTTATGGAAAGCAAGTTCATGATAAAAAAGCACATTCTGATTGCCTACCGCAATCACATCGTTATGGAAAACGCCCTGATCGATGACCTCGGGATTTTGCTGTATATACACCACGCTTTCGTCGCTTAAACCATGTAACCGGGCAACGGCCTGACAGGCCTCATACGTTTGTCGGGCAGGATAGCGGGTTGGCTGGGGCAGGTCATGGCGGAACGCATGGCGCCCGTATACAAACATCTCAACGCCGGCATGGCCATAGGCACTGCATAAACGAGTGTGGTTTGCTGCGCCTTCATCACCGAAATGGTCATTGTCGGGTAAATGGGCGTGGTGGGCAAAATACTTGCTGTTGGCAAAGGTTGCCTTAAGAATATTACCGGTAACCTGCGGCTCCAGTGAACGGTGGAACTTGTTGGTCAGATTAGCCGGGGTGAAGTGCACGCGGCCATCGGCGGTATCGGCACTGGGTGATACGGTGGCGGCATTGGCGGTCCACATACTGGAGGCTGAGCAACAAGCCAGAAACACTTCTCTGGCCTGAGCGGCGGCCTGTTCCAGCACTTTGGCATCGCTGCCGGCAAATCCCAGACGGCGCAGGGTTGCGATATCAGGGCGTTCCTGGGGGGCCAGCACGCCTTGTACCATACCCATATCAGACAGCGCCTTCATTTTCTGCAGACCCTGTTTAGCGGCTTCTTTGGGGTTGCTGACCGCATTCGCATTAGAAAAAGAGGCGACATTGCCAAAAGATAATCCGGCATAGTTATGGGTAGGGCCCACCAGCCCGTCAAAATTCGCTTCACAATATTGCATGACAACCTGCCTTAATTTTTCGTCATTCGGTAAACATGTTGTTGAGCAAAAGGGCAGAGCAACCGGACAGCGCCAATGATTACACTATATATAAGTACAACTTTTTTTATTTAAATGTTGTAATTTCTGCCGTTATTTGCGACAACCCGGCGCATTATACGTGTTTTAACTACGCTGCCAATCACAGTGGTTAAAAAACGCACTATTTTGGGTGGGTGAAAAATAAACTTTACGAATAAGTATGAAGAAGAACTTGTTTTCCATTCACTTTGTAGATATATGTTAAAAAAAGAAGCGCCAGACTATGTGAGTGTAATTGCCTTATTTTCTTCCTGGTTTGCTATCGAAAATTTAATTTATTCAAAGGTTTAATTCTTATTTATGACAAAATCACTAGTCATAGTCGAGTCTCCGGCCAAAGCCAAAACAATAAATAAATATCTTGGTAAAAATTTTATTGTTAAATCTTCCGTGGGCCACGTACGCGACCTGCCAACCAGGGCGCTCGGCAAGGTGGAGCCGAAAAAACCAGCCAAAGAACTGAAAACATTGTCTGATGAAGCCAAGACAAAATACCTGCGTGAATACGAGTATAAAAAGCTGGTTGACCGCATGGGGGTCGATCCTCAGCAAGATTGGAAAGCGCACTATCAGGTGTTAGAGGGCAAGGAAAAAGTCGTTAACGAGCTGAAAAAGCTCGCCAAGGATGCTGATACCATTTATCTCGCAACGGATTTGGACCGCGAAGGGGAAGCCATTGCCTGGCATTTGCAGGAGATCCTGGGCCAGAAAGGCAAAACCTATCAGCGGGTAGTGTTTAATGAGATCACCAAAAATGCCATCAAGGAAGCTTTTGAACATCCGGGTGATGTCAATCAGGACCGCGTAGAAGCGCAACAGGCGCGTCGTTTCCTCGACCGTGTGGTGGGCTTTATGGTGTCACCGTTGTTATGGAAAAAGATAGCCCGCGGATTATCCGCCGGACGGGTGCAGTCGGTAGCTGTGCGTCTGGTGGTTGAGCGCGAGCGTGAAATTAAGGCCTTCGTGCCGGAAGAATTCTGGGACGTACACGCCGATCTGACCACGGCGGCCAGTGATGCGCTGCGCATGCAGGTGGTAAAAGAGAGCGATAAGCCGTTTAAACCGGTGAATAAAGCGCAAACCGATGCAGCTCTGGCGGCTCTCAAGCCGGCTGACTATGAAGTGGTTAGCCGCGAGTCCAAGCCCACCCAGAGCCGTCCGTCGGCACCGTTTATCACCTCTACCCTGCAACAGGCGGCCAGTACCCGTCTCGGTTTTGGGGTAAAGAAAACCATGATGATGGCGCAGCGGTTGTACGAAGCCGGTCATATTACTTATATGCGTACCGACTCAACCAACCTCAGCCAGGAAGCATTGGATGCCTGTCGTGGTTACATCGACGAAAACTTTGGCGCAAAGTACTTACCGGCTGCGCCAAATCGCTATGGCAGTAAAGAGGGCGCGCAGGAAGCTCACGAGGCCATCAGGCCGTCTAACGTAAATACCCAGGCCGCAACACTAAAAGACATGGAACGCGACGCACAGCGTCTCTACGAGCTTATTTGGCGTCAGTTTGTAGCCTGTCAGATGACACCAGCCAAATATGATGCTACCACGGTGAAAGTAAAAGCGGGTGAGTTTGAGTTGGTCGCCAAAGGCCGGGTACTCAAATTTGATGGCTGGACCAAAGTACAGCCACAGAAAAGTAAGAAAGGTGAAGAAGACAAACTGCTGCCGGATGTTAACCCTGGCGATAAGCTGGCGCTTAAACAGCTGGATCCGAAGCAACACTTCACCAAGCCGGTGGCGCGTTTTAACGAGGCTTCGCTGGTTAAGGAACTGGAAAAGCGGGGCATTGGCCGACCGTCTACCTACGCCAGCATTATCTCAACCATTCAGGACAGAGGCTATGTACGCCTCGAGAACAAACGCTTTTATGCCGAGAAGATGGGTGAAATTGTTACCGATCGCCTGATGGAAAACTTTGACGGGCTGATGAGTTACGACTTTACCGCCAACATGGAACAACGGCTGGATGAAATCGCCGATGGCCACGAAAACTGGAAAGCCGTACTCGATAAGTTCTACAGCGACTTTTACAGTAAGCTGCTGCTTGCCGAACAGGAAGCCGAGCAGGGCGGCATGCGCCCCAATCAGGCGGTACCGGTAGACATTAACTGCGACAAATGTGGCCGTCCTATGAACGTACGCACGGCCAGTACCGGTGTGTTTTTAGGCTGTTCAGGCTACAACCTGCCGCCCAAAGAGCGTTGTACTAACACCATGAACCTGACCCCTGGTGAGGAAGTGGTTAAAGTCGATAATGACGACGAACAGGAAACGGAAGATTTACGCGCTAAACGCCGCTGCACGGAATGTGGAACGGCCATGGACAGCTACCTGGTTGATGAAACCCGTAAGCTCCACGTTTGCGGTAATTCACCGGCATGTCCGGGAACGTACGTTGAAGCCGGTACCTTTAAAATTAAGGGCTACGATGGCCCGCTGATTGAGTGTGACAAGTGCGGCAGCGACATGGAACTCAAAAACGGCCGCTTTGGTAAGTACTTCGACTGTACGAACAGCGAATGTAAAAATACCCGTAAATTGCTCCGCAACGGTGAGCCGGCGCCACCGAAGGAGGACCCGGTTGATTTACCGGAGCTCGAGTGTGAGAAAAGTGACGCTCACTTTATGCTCAGAGACGGTGCCTCCGGTATTTTCCTGGCCGCCCATAATTTCCCCAAATCGCGGGAAACCAGAGCACCTAAGGTGGAGGAGCTGGCACGCTTCCGCGATCGCATATCGCCCAAGTTTTATTACCTGGCCGATGCACCAAAAACCGATCCGGACGGTCACCCGGCAATTGTACGCTTCAGTCGTAAGACCAAGCAGCAATATGTCATGACCGAAGATGCCAAGGGTAAGGCCACCGGTTGGTCTGCCTGGTATCAGGACGGTAAATGGCAAGCCAAAGACACTAAAAAGAAATAGGCAGACAGGATTATGGCATCTTTACAGGACCAGTTGCTCAAAGCCGGTTTGGCAGATAAATCCAAAGCCAAACAGGCCAGAGCCGATAAGCGTAAAAAGCAAAAGCTGAAAAACAAAGGCACTGCGGTAGGCGAGGACGAAAATAAACTGGCCGCTCAGCAGGCCGCCGCAGCAAAAAAACAGCGTGATCGCGAGCTTAATCAGCAGCGTCAGGCGGAGCTTGAGAAAAAAGCCGTGGTGGCGCAAATTCGCCAGCTAATTACGGTTAACCAGCAGCCTAAAGGCAATGGCGATACTGTTCTCAACTTTACCGATAACAACGTGGTAAAGCGGATGTATGTCAGTGACGCAGTTCACAAGTTGGTGGTGGATGCACGCCTGGCAGTGGTCAGACTGGACGATGACTATGCGCTGATACCCACACCGGTTGCAGATAAAATTGCCGAACGTGATGCGAACGTGGTGATATATCGCGCCGATCTTCGGGAAGAGAACAAAGAAAAATCTGAGGAAGATGACTGGTATGCAGACTACGAAATTCCGGATGATTTAACCTGGTAAAGCTGTTTATTAAGACTAAGAAAGCCCGCTTTTTGCGGGCTTTTGAGTTTAGGTCCTAAACCACCTATTTCCCTATGCTGATTACTGCAATGAATTGCCTACGCCGATGATTATGGTGGACAAAACCAACAACGAAATACTCAGAAACAGCAAGAGTTTGCTTTTGCTATTAGCGCCTTTCCATTCCATTAACGCCAGCCCCCACAAGGTAGAGAAAATAATGATACTCGCCATGTGAATGGTCCAGCTGGAAAACTCATAGTCACCCATATGGCTTTCACCCATGGTGTAAAAGAAAAACTGAAAGTACCAGCACGAGCCACCTAGCGCTGCCAGCAGGTAGTTTTTAACGATCCGGTCAGACTTTAGCCGTTGTGTATTGTGCTGTGAATAGCCGCTGAATTCGGCTGCTGAACGATTTTTATGGATAAGCCAGACACACCACAGGACGTTGGTGGTAAAGCCGCCAGCCAGTACCACACAGAGAACCGGTAAGCCTTGCCAGAGATGATCGGTGCCGGCGGCCAGGGTGAGTTCGCGAATAGGCTTGCCGGCGGCAATGCCAAAAGCAAAACACGACGACATCACCCCTGAAAACAGCGCAATTAACAGGCCCCTTTTCATATCGACGCCGTTTTCAGGTTGGTTGCCCAGGCTGCGATTTTTCTCGGCGGTGGCTTTGGCCATCAGAATAACGCCGAGTAAGGTTAAAAAGGTACCAAACACAGCAAACTGGCCGCTTGGTGTGGCCAGGACCTTGCCAATGGTACCATCAAAAATTGGGGGGCCCAGAGTCCCTAAAACGGTAGTCAGGCCCAGTACAATAGCCATGCCGGATGAAATTCCCATATACCTTACGGCCAGGCCGAATGTCAGGCCACCAAAGCCCCAGCCCAGGCCCCACAAAAAGCATTGTTGTAATACGCTGAATGACGTTGCACCTAACACCTCAAACAGTTGTTGGGTTTGCACCCAGGCAAACAGCCAGGGGCAAATCAGCCAACTGAAAATGCCACCGGTTAGCCAGAATATTTCCCATGACCAGCCTTTGATCCGTTTATACGGTACATAGAAACTGGCAGAAAATAAGCCACCCAACCAATGAAAGAACACCCCAAGTAATGGGTTCTGCATTATTCCTTACTCCTGTTTTACTTATATTTTGTAATTTTCAGGTGAAAAGTTTACAAAAAATACACATGCAGGGAGAGAATACACAATATTTAAACATTCGTACACAAAAATAATCAAAACCAATCACAATTATGCGTATTAATGATTATAGGTGATTTGAATGGGGGCAGACGTTGAGCTGGCGAGGATACACCAGCTTCTGTAGACGCTTACTTCATGGGTGAATTACGGTGCTATTTTGTGTGAAGCAAGCTGTTCATAATAAGGCAGGGCCTCTTTCAGTACCCCTTGCAGCGCATCGGGCAGTTCCGGTATGGGCGGCTCGGCTGGCGCGAAACCGGTACTTTTCCAGACTTCCGGATACCAGTGCTCTGCCCAGGCACCATCATTGGGATGGCCGCCTTCAGACCAGTTAAGCATGGCCGGATCCCAGGGAATACCCATGGCATTACACAGCTTTTCCAGCATTACCGGCGGATTCTGGCGGATATCGGAGGAGTCTACGACGATTGGATACTGACCCGACTCAGCGACGATTTTATTAAATAACTCACACTGGGCGCTAATACCGATATCTTCCAGGCAGGGTACGCCATTTTTTTTATGGTAGCTGGTGATCACCCGGGCAGGATGACGGATTAAAAACACATTACAAACGTCTGATAACCAGTCTAAGGGAAACGATTCAAGCATATGGTGGGGCATGTGTTTTTGATAGAACACCGGTTTGTTGTCTGGCGTAGGGCCAATACAACGTTTTGCCACTGTCGCCGGGTCGGTTTCTTCACGGGCAAATATCTCATCCTGCATGGGATGCACCCGGTCGCTGTGTTTCAGATAGGGCGCATAAAATGGCTCATCCCATACCGCACAATCGGCGCGGGCACCAAAAGCATACATCATAGCGGTAGAGAGATTGCGCGGGCCTGACCACATGGCTATTCGCATGGGCAACTTCCTTTTTATCGGTTACCGGCCACTGCTTGATGACCGATAGTTAATGCAAGATACCGGCAAGCATAATCGGGCTGCCGGTATTTTTTCAAGTCTATTTTTAATATTTTATACAATATAATATTTTGTTTTGCGAGCCGGAAAATGCTAGGGTAACGCCGTGATTTAGTTGCTTTTAATTTTTTATGCTGGTGAGTGAAAGTTGAACACCGGATTTGTAGGTTAAAAGGTTTGAGCTGAAGTATACTTCATCGGTCACAATAAAAGTGCCAGTTAAAACAGCAATGAGGAAGCCATGCAGGAACATAAAGCGGGCGGCGCACATGCCTCCATCGATGACGAACGTAATCAGAATATTTTAATTTATATCAACGGTGAACTGGTGCCCCGGGATCAGGCCAAAGTGTCGGTCTACGACAGCGGTTTTATGCTGGGTGACGGCGTATGGGAAGGCCTGCGTTTACATAAAGGCAAGTTTTCTTTTATTGATGACCATCTCGACCGTCTGTTTGCCGGCGCTAAAGCGCTGGATATGGACATCGGCAAAACCCGCAACGAACTGAAAGCGGCGTTGCAACAAACCGTCGATGCTAATGGTATGACCGATGGCGTGCACGCCAGACTAATGGTTACCCGGGGGCCGAAGAAAACCCCTTATCAGGATCCACGTCTGAGCCTGTGGGGACCAACCATTGTGATCATTGCTGAATATAAGTCGCAGGATTTAGCGCCGGTGGAGAAGGGCATCAATCTGTTTACCGTTCATGTGCGCCGTGGCCATCCTGACGTTCAGGATCCCCGATTAAATTCACACAGTAAAATTAACTGCATTACCGCAATGATCCAGTCTTATAAAGCCGGTGCTGATGAAGCTCTGATGCTTGACCCTCATGGTTTTGTCAGTACCTGTAACTCAACTAACTTCTTTATTGTTCGTAAGGGCGAGGTGTGGACCTCCACCGGTGATTACGCAATGAAAGGCATAACCCGGCAGAAAACCATCGATGTATGCAAGGCCAACGGTATCCCGGTATTTGAGAAGAACTTCTCCCTGGTGGATGTGTACAGTGCCGATGAAGCCTTTGTTACTGGTACCTTTGGCGCGCAAACGCCGGTGGTCGATGTTGATGGCAGAACTATCGGAGAGGGCAAGCCCGGTACCATGGTGAGAAAAATCCGTGAGCTGTATCACGCCATGGCAGAAGCACTATAACCGCCTGGTTTACCAGGCCACGGTCAGGCAACTATCCCAGTAGGGAGTATCTCCATAAAAATCGGCAGCAAAGTTAATAAAGGCCCTGACCTTGCTGGCCAGCAACTGCCGGTGCGCATACACCGCATATAAATGCAGCGGCTCAGGCTCGTTATCACGCATAATGAGTCTGAGTCGGCCAGCATTTACTTCTTCAAAGCAAATAAACGTAGGCTGCAACACGATTCCCTGGCCTAACACTGCCGCCTGACACAAAAACTCACCATGATTACAGCTGACTGTCCCCAGACTGTGATGCGGGCGCTGATTTAAATACTGATGAGCGGCCGGGCTGTTATCGTTATCCAGTAAGCTGTAGCGCAAATAATTGTGTTCAATCAGATCTTCCATGGTTTTTGGCTCACCATTCCTGGCCAGATACTCCGGTGCGGCGCACATCACCAGATTGATATTGGTCAGACGCTTGGCGATCAGTGATGAATTTTTCAGGTGGCCAATTCGCAGCGCCACATCAAAACCTTCTTCAACAATATCCACTTTACGGTCGTTAAGGTGCAGGTCCACGTCCACATCGGGATACTGTTGTTGAAACTGATTAATAAGCGGCGCCAGGTGACGGGTTGAGAACGCTACCGGCGCACTGATACGTAATAATCCGTGAGCTTTATGCTGTAAGTCGCCCAACTGATTTTCCATGGCGTCAATTTCATCCAGTACCTGACTGGCTCTGGGCAGATACTGCTGGCCCGCTTCGGTCAGATGCACTTTACGGGTGGTGCGGTTGAGCAGACGTGTGGCCAGATGCGCTTCGAGTTGCGAAACATACTTACTGATCAACTGAGGGGATTTTTCAAGCTTATCTGCTGCTGCACTAAACGAACCGCTGCGAGCCACCATCACAAATGCCCGCATTGCATCTAATCTGTCCATCATTTTTATTATCAATGAAATGTTGATAATTACTCTATTTTAATCCTCTTAATAAATCAATATGTGGATAGTAAAGTATCACCATCAAATCGGAACAACACAGGGTTGTTTCCACATCTACCTATTTAAATAAGAGAGATTTGTTATGAACGCATTAGTAAGCAAATTAGTCAGTTCAAATGCCGGTGTTGCTGCGCTGGTTTTACGGGTGCCGGTTGGCCTAACGCTGGCAGCACACGGTGCGCAAAAGTTATTTGCGTGGTTTGGTGGCTATGGCCTTGAGGGCACAGGGCAGTATATGGCGAGCCTGGGACTGGATCCGGGCTTCCTGATGGCTCTGTTAGCAGGCAGTGCTGAGTTCTTTGGTGGTCTGGCACTGGCGCTGGGCTTACTGACCCGTCCTGCGGCGGCAGTCAGTGCGTTCACTATGCTTATTGCCATTTTCAGCGCGCATATCCAAAACGGTTTGTTTTTATCTAACGGTGGTTATGAGTATGCACTGGTACTGTTTGCCGTCACCGTTTCGCTCACAATCACTGGTGCCGGACGCCTGGCCCTCGATAATGTGATAGCCCGCGCGCTGATAACTAAGTAAACACGGCACCCACATTAATAGCTGCCAGGCTTGTTCTGGCAGGCTGTACAGGAGGATACAGAATGTTAGTGAATGGAAAATGGGATGCCGACTGGCAACCAGTTCAGAATAAAGACAAGGATGGGCGTTTTATTCGTCAGGTTTCGTCCTTTCGGCATTGGATAACGCCAGATGGCTCGCCCGGTCCCACCGGCGAAGGCGGCTTTAAAGCCGAAGCGGGCCGCTATCATCTGTATGTTGCTTATATTTGCCCCTGGGCGTCACGCGCATTAGCGGTGCGTTCGCTCAAAGGCCTGACGGATTTAATCACTGTAAGCGTAGTGGATCCCCGTTTAAGCGATCAGGGCTGGCAGTTTGGCGGTTATCCGGGGAGTACCCTTGATGAGCTCAATCAGGCCACCTACATGCATCAGATTTATACCCAGGCAGCGCCGGATTTTACCGGCCGGGCAACGGTACCGGTATTGTGGGATAAACAGCAGCAAACGATTGTTAATAATGAGTCAGCGGATATCCTGCGAATGCTGAATTCTGCCTTCAGTGAACTGGTCAGTACCGGCCCGGATCTTTATCCGGCAGACCTGGCTGATGAGATTGATGAGTTGAATGAAGAGATTTATCACAAGTTAAATAACGGGGTTTATCAGGCCGGCTTTGCTTCCAGTCAGGCTGCTTATAATGAAGCTTTTGATAATGTTTTCAGCACACTGGATAAGCTCGAAGCCAGACTGGCCGACGGTCGACGTTACATTTTTGGCGACGCCCTGACCGAAACCGACATCCGGTTGTTTGTCACCCTGGTACGATTTGATGCCGCTTACTACGGTTTGTTTAAGTGTAACCGTCAATTGATTAGGGAATTCCTTATTCTCTATGCTTATATGCATCGGATCTGGGCTCTTGACGGTATTGCTGATACGGTAAAAATAGACCACATTAAAGCCGGTTATTACTCTATTAA
Source organism: uncultured Alteromonadaceae bacterium (assembly GCA_950073835.1). Lineage (GTDB taxonomy): Bacteria > Pseudomonadota > Gammaproteobacteria > Enterobacterales > Alteromonadaceae > Alteromonas. The sequence goes on along the minus strand of CATMRP010000043.1, from coordinate 8,733 downwards.
AGCGTTGAATCCCGGCGGGATAGTGCCGCGCGGGCCACAATTTTAGGAGGTGTTATGCAGGCATCACAACAAGCCGTGTTTATTTCCCATGGCGGCGGTCCGATGCCGTTACTGGGCGATCCTGGCCACCGTGCACTAACTGAGCACCTGGTGCAATTGGCAGGTACTATACGCCGACCGAAAGCCATTCTGATCATCAGTGCACACTGGGAGGAATCGGTGGTAACGGTGACAACTCATCCGACGCCGGAACTGATTTATGACTATTACGGTTTCCCGCCAGAAAGTTACGCTATCAACTATCCCTGTGCGGGCGAGCCGGAGTTGGCCGGTAAGGTCGCTCAGGTGATTCGGGCGGCTGGCATTGACGTTGCCGAGGACCCAAAGCGCGGACTTGATCATGGGGTGTTTGTACCGCTAAAAATCATGTATCCGGACGCCGATATTCCCTGTGTTCAGCTGTCATTGATTAACAGTCTCGACGCGGCCGTGCATATTCGCATCGGTGAAGCACTGGCTAACCTGGATTATGACGACCTGCTTATTCTGGGCTCAGGCTTTTCGTTTCATAATATGCGGGCGTTTTTTGCCGTCGATACACTGCAAAGCCGGACCATGAATCAGGGTTTTGAAGACTGGCTTAAAGAGGTGCTATCCAGTTCGTCAATAAGTGAGACAGACCGTCAGGAAAAGCTTGAGAATTGGGAGCAGGCACCGGGAGCGCGTTTCTGTCATCCCCGTGAAGAACACCTGTTACCACTGCATGTGTGTTATGGTGCTGCGGGACGCGCCGCCGATCTTACCGATTCGGTTGTAGTGCTTAACAAGCAGGCTGGTACCTTTGGTTGGTTTAATCCGACTTAACTTAATCTATCGGCTGTTACATCGGCCTGGCTGATAACAGCGCAACAGCCTGTTCAGTTTGCTGTTGTAACATCCGGTTAATTTTAAAATGCTCAGGGCTCCAACCGGCTAAAAAACGGTGAAAGTCAGCATTGGCCACGCAGTAGAGTTGCCGCCAGCTGTTGCATAGCGCCACACATTCCTCCGGTGCCAGTTGCTGGCTTAAAGCACTGTGTAACTCACTAAAGTAATAATCAAGACAGTCTTCGGTATGCTTGAGCAGGTCCTGTTCAGACAGTACACTGCCCAGAAAATAAGCCACATCCTGAACGCCAATACCGCCTCCCACATACTGAAAGTCAACCGCCGCGACAGCCTGACCATCAGCACTGAAACAAAAGTTAGCTACCTTCGCATCACCGTGGATCAAAGTGCGATAGGGGCATTGTCGCAGCGTTTTATCAAAGGCCGGGCCAAACTGTTTAAGCGGGCCATCTGCCATTTTACGAAACTCGTCGGGGCGGGTAGCCAGATGCCAGTAACTGCCCTGGGGCCATAAACCGTCTGGTGTCTGATGAATAAAGCGGGCATGAAATGCGGCCAGCCAGGCAAGAACGGGTTTACAGGCATTGGCGCTAAGCTGTTGATGCCTGTACTCAAAACCGGCAGCATTTAAGTCACTGAGCACCAGTGCCAGGCGGGTTCCGGACTCGTTGCTTTGTGCCTCTGAAGCTAACAACTGAGCAAGGTTGCCGTGAGTTGCAAAGCGAGGCGCGTAATGGGTATAGAAATATTGCTCTATCTCATAGGAGCGCCATTTACGCTCAAGACTTTGCTGGCTGCTCCAGCCCCGCGGGTGACGGAACCTGGCTGGCTGAGAAATGAGCTTGATGATCACGCTGGCCTGGCGAGCGGACGAGTAACAGCGCAGCAACTGACCAAAGTCACTCCATAGTGACTGCACCAGCTCAAACTGACTTAACTGTGAGTCCTGCAACAGGCGTTGTAACCAGGTTAAAGGGAAAGACGATGGTGTATTCATAATCATTCTACCGCATAAACAAAAAAGGCCAGCATGGCTGGCCTTTTCAATAATGTTACCGTTTTACACGCTGGCTGGACGAGTCGTCGGCGCCGATGCTACGGCGTTAGCATTGGCCATCGTTGCCAGGCGACCCGATACCGACAGGGCTGGACGTTGATCGTCGGCTCTGCTGATAATGGGGATCTCTTCCGTTGACGCGGCCACCTGCGGTGGGTTGGTCATTGGATGAGAAGCCGTAAATTTACCTAAACTGCTGGCCATGGCAACTTTAGCAGGCGCTGCCGGAGCAGTGTTTGCCTGTTCAGTTGCGGCTACGGGTTCTGGGGCTACCGGCGCCGGTTCAGCCTCTGGCTCTGGCTCTGGCGCTTTTTCTACAGCGGCAGTGTCTTCGGCCTGGCTTTCAGGTGCTTCATTGACAACCGGTTCAGTAGCTTCTGGTTCTGCTTGCTGCTGTACTTCTTCGGTTGCAGCGGGTTCTTCGGCTGCTGCAGGGGCCTGCGGTTCGACTGGCGCTGGTTCTTCAGACGCTTGCTCTGCCGGGGCTTCTTCTGCGGTGGTCGGGCTTTGCGTTTCAGCTTCCAGATTGATTTCGACCTGCTTTGGCTCATCAGTTGCAGGCGATTCCGGGGCTTCCGTTGCTGCTACGGTTTCTTTATCTGTAGCTGTCGTCTCGGTAGTTTCAGGTGCATCAAACTGGAGTTCATCCTGCTGTGCAGGTTGAGCCTGAGTTTCATCCTCAGACTTTTCCTTCTTACGACGCTGGCCTGCTGCACGAGCATGACGAGGAGAGCGGCGGCTGCGGCTGCGAGAGCCTTTTTCAGCGCGTGCTTTATCGTCATCGTCCTGCTGGTTGGCATCATCCTGATCTTCTGGTGGTTGCTGCGTCGCTTCCACGGTTTCGACTTCCGACTGTTCGCTTTGTACCGGCGCCTGAGGTGCCTGGACTTTCTCTTCTGCGCTTTCAGGAGACTGGGTTACAGTCTCTTTTGCTGCAGTTTCAGCCTGAGTGACTGGCGCTTCTGCCGGCGTTTCATTGACTGACTTGTCGGCTTCAGCTTTAGCTGCTTCGGCAGCTTTCTGCTCGGCTTTTTCCTGAGTCGCTTTGGTTTGCACCGGATGCTTATCAGTACCGCCTTCTGCACGCACACTGCCTTTCAACTCGCGACGCTGACGACGCTCTCTGGCTGGCTTCTTAAGAGCCGGCTTTTCAGCCGCTTCGTTATCGGTTTGTGGTGCCTTATCAGCCACTTCCTCGTTAGCCTTTTCGGCTTTATCCGTTTGCGTTCTGTTGCGCGAACGGTTACGACCACGGGTCTGCTTCGGCTTGTCCTGGCGTTTGTTGTTGCTGTTGTCAGAAGGCTTCTCACTGTCGTTATCAGCGGGTTTCTCCTGGTTGTCGTTACGACGGTTTTTATTACCAGAACGGTTATTACGACGTCTGTCGTTATTATTGCGACGACGGCTATTCTGGTTGTTATTGCGCGGCTTGGCCTTTTGCTTAGGCTTTTCTTCGACTTGCTCTTCTTCACTGGAGAATAAGCCGGATAACCATTTGCCCAGTCCTGCCAGCAAGCCGGTTTTCTTCTCAACTGGCTTTTCTTCAGCTTTAGGCGGAACTATAGGCGCCTGGGATGGCGCAATCAACCCCTGTAATGCAGGCTCTTCACGCTTAACCTGCGCGGTAACGCCTGGTGACGCTTCCTTGGTTTCTACTTCAGCAAGGTCAATGTTATAGCTGGCATCTGTGACCACATCGTCGGCACGGTGGCGAACGATTTGATAATGGGGTGTATCAAGATTCGGATTCGGAATAATGATCAGGCTAACATTATGGCGTTTTTCAATGTTTTGCACTGCTTTGCGCTTTTCGTTCAGCAGGTAGGTCGCAACTGGTACCGGTAACTGGGCTTCAATCTGGCCGGTGTTGTCCTTGATGCCTTCTTCTTCGAGAATACGCAGAATCGATAACGCCAGAGACTCGGTGCCGCGGATGGTGCCATGACCAGAACAACGCGGGCACACGATATGGGCTGACTCACCCAATGACGGGCGCAGACGCTGACGGGACATTTCCAGTAAGCCAAAGCGTGAAATACGACCCAGTTGCACACGGGCACGGTCAGGACGCACGGCGTCTTTCATACGGTTTTCAACTTCGCGCTGGTGCTTCACCGGCGTCATATCAATAAAGTCGATAACCACCAGGCCTCCCAGGTCACGCAAACGTAACTGGCGGGCAATTTCGTCGGCGGCTTCCAGGTTGGTATTAAGTGCAGTTTCCTCGATGTCGCCGCCTTTGGTTGCGCGAGCAGAGTTGATATCGATTGAGGTGAGTGCTTCGGTTGGGTCAATCACAATTGAACCACCTGACGGCAGACGTACTTCACGCTCGAAGGCCGACTCAATCTGGCTTTCAATCTGGTAGTGACTGAACAGTGGCACATCGCCTTTGTACAGTTTAACGCGATTAGCAAAATCAGGGCGAACCAGCTCAATGTGCTGTAATGCCTGTTCGTATACACGCTGTTTATCAATCAGGATTTCACCCACATCGCGACGTAAATAGTCTCGGATCGCACGTACAATGACGTTACTTTCCTGGTGAATTAGGAACGGAGCAGGGCGCTCTTCTGCGACTTTGGAAACGGCTTCCCAGTGCGTCAGCAGTACGCGTAAATCCCAGTCCAGTTCTTCGTAGGATTTACCTACGCCCGCAGTACGAACAATCAGTCCCATGCCATCAGGCAGGTCCAGTTTCGAAAGTGCGGCTTTCAGATCGGTACGCTCGTCACCTTCGATACGGCGGGAAATTCCCCCTGCACGAGGGTTATTTGGCATTAATACCAGGTAGCTACCTGCCAGCGACAGGAAAGTGGTTAACGCTGCGCCTTTCTGGCCGCGTTCTTCCTTATCGATTTGAACGATAACTTCCTGGCCTTCCTTAATGACGTCCTTAATGTTCGGACGACCTTCGAGCTTGTAGTTTTTCGGGAAATAAGTGCGGGCAATTTCTTTGAGGGGAAGGAAACCGTGGCGTTCGGCGCCGTAGTCAACAAAGGCTGCTTCCAAGCTGGGCTCTACTCGGGTAATCTTACCTTTGTAGATATTCGCTTTTTTTTGCTCGTGCCCGGGACTTTCTATATCCAAATCATACAAGCGTTGCCCGTCTACCAGGGCAACCCGCAACTCTTCTTGCTGAGTTGCATTGATTAGCATTCTTTTCATTGTATCTAACTCTGTTATTGCTTACAGCCGTTCAGATACACAATTAAAGTGACTGTGCAAAACCTCACCGCGCAACCTCACGTTGGGCAGGGATCTTGTTGTATTGTCGTATTACCCTTGATTTTATTCGCTTTTTACTACATCAAAAAAGCGATTCTGTCTTTATTGGGTGTCGGGAACGACGGCCCTGTACAAGTGTTGTGTATCTTTTCACCAACCTGAACTTCGCGGGTCAGTGAACAATGTCAATTCAATTCTGTATAACTAAACGGCACATTATTTTTGCCATTGTCGCAAGTTTTCAGCTACGTGATTGTTCATCAACGCACGTTGTATTACCTACTCAATTGATAATTCCGCAATGGGGTAGTTTGGTGGTAATACAGACTCTGCGACCGGTTGTTTAACTTTTTAGTTTAACGTTATTCTAACAACGAGTCTGGCGAGAACCTTTCGGTGTCGCTTCGGTTAAAACAGTCTGATTATCGCACCAAAGGGTCGAAATAGGCAAGCCATACCCGTAATTAGGTAGTAATTAACCTACTTTGACATCGCTTATGGAACAAAATGTCGGGCTTAGCCGTCGCTCATAGCGCAGTTTTTGGTTGATTGCAGTTCGAGTTAAGTGAATGTGCGGATGAAATACGGTAGAATCGCCGCCTATGAAATCAGCCGACGCAATGCCCGTGACATCACCAGACAATAATTCCCCCACATCCCAGGTTCAATTTGTTGAAGTCGAACCCGACTTAGACGGGCAACGTATCGATAATTTCCTGCGTACCTTTTTAAAAGGCGTTCCCAAAAGCCTTATTTACCGCATTTTACGCAAAGGTGAGGTGCGGGTTAATAAAAAACGGGTAAAGCCTGAATATAAACTGGTCGCGGGGGATTTAATTCGGGTGCCGCCGGTAAGGGTAAGTGAAACGCCCGAGTTGCCATCCCCTAAACTGGAAAAGATTGCCAGTCTGGAGCAGCACATCCTGTTTGAAGACTCACATATCATTGTGTTTAACAAACCTTCCGGATTGGCGGTGCATGGTGGTAGTGGTTTGAGCTTTGGGTTGATTGAAGGGCTCAGAGCATTGCGCCCGGAAGCGAAGTTTATGGAGCTGGTTCACCGGCTGGACCGGGATACGTCGGGCTGTATACTGGTTGCCAAGAAGCGTTCGGCGTTACGCCATATGCACGAGCAACTGCGTAACAGCCAGATGAACAAGCGCTACCATGCTCTGGTTGCCGGCCAGTGGCCGCAGAATCGTTTTAAAGTAAAGGCGCCGCTGCAAAAGAACATTTTGCAATCCGGTGAGCGACTGGTAAGCGTGTCGGAGCAGGGCAAACCTTCTGAAACCCGCTACCGTATTTTACAGCCATTCGACAACGCCACGCTGGTTGAAGCTTCGCCCATTACTGGCCGGACCCATCAAATCCGCGTACATTGTTTACACGCTGGCCACCCCATTGCCTGTGATGATAAGTATGGTGATGCGGAATTTGATAAACAAATGAAACGCATCGGGCTCACTCGTCTGTTTTTACATGCATCCAGTTTACGGCTGATGCATCCGAAAACCGAGGAGATGGTGACCTTTAATGCGCCCTATGATGAGCAATTAACCCAGGCCGTTAATACGCTCAAAAAAGTATAAGAATGCAGGAAGTTATGACCAAGCAGTACGAACTGATCATCTTTGACTGGGATGGTACGCTGATGGACTCAGCGGCGAAAATTGTTAGCTGTATGCAAAAGGCAGCCTCGCGTTGTGACGTTGCGACCCCTTCAGCAGAGGCTGTCAGCCATATTATCGGCATTAGTTTAAAGCCTGCCATCAAGCAGTTATTCAATATTGACGATGACGAGCTGGCCGAGCGTTTAACCCTGGCCTATAAAGAAGTGTACCTTGGCGCAGATACCACACCTTGCCCGCTATTTGATGGGGTAACTGATATGTTGTCTGACCTTAAGGATAGTGGCAATGTTCTGGCGGTGGCTACCGGTAAAGCTCGGCGCGGACTCAACCGGGCCTGGGAACAAACCGCAACCGGTCATTTTTTTACCACTTCCCGCTGCGCCGACGAGGCAGACTCCAAACCTTCCCCGGATATGCTGTTGCAATTGCTGGAGGAGCGTGGTCTGTCGGCCGGGCAGGCGCTGATGATTGGAGATACCACTTATGACATGCAAATGGCACAGGCCATCGGCATGGACAGAGTCGGGGTAAGCTACGGGGTGCACGCGCCGGTGAACTTAGCCAAGCATCACCCCAAAGCCATTGTGCACTCCATTGCTGAGTTGCACGACCTGCTAATGACGCAGGGTTAAATCGAGCAGGTCAATCTGCCAGTCGGCCAGCATGTCGCGCAATAGCATGACGGGTAAGCCAATCAGGGTGTTAGGATCTCGTGACTCGATGCGGTCGAACAACAATACACCGGCGCCCTCGGCTTTAAAGCTGCCAGCGCAGTCGTAGGGCTGCTCTTTTAACAGATAGCGTTCAATAACCGAATCCGATAATTGAGAAAAGGTTACAAACACATCCTCAAACCGGGTTTGTTCGCGCTGCCCGGCCTGATGAACCAGGCTGAGAGCGGTAATAAAGCGTACCTTATTGCCTGAACACAGTTCGAGTTGCTCGATGGCTTTTTCCAGCGTACCGGGTTTACCGAGTATGTGGGCGTGGCCTGCTTTATCGGTAACGGTGGCAACCTGGTCACCACCAATAATCACCGCATCAGGGTAATTGGCAGCCACCGCCCGGGCTTTCTCTGCCGCCAGTCGGCAGGCCAGGACATCCGGTGCTTCACCGGGGTTGGCAGTTTCGTCGATATTAGGGCTAATGCCGGGAACCTGAAAGCCGATATTGGCAAGCTGAGCCCGGCGGTAGGCGGAAGAAGAGGCCAGAATAATTCTTGGTAATGTCATAGTTATTATATTTCTGTCGTCACGTTGCTTACCCCTTTATAGTAAGGGAATCGGCAAAGAGTTTAGCGGATTTTGCCACAATGGTAAAAAAACGATTAATCCTTTGACAGTAAAGGGCTGACGCTATATTATGCGCGCCCTATGCAGAAAGTGAAATTACCGCACCACGTCGAACCGGTCAAAAGCGCGCTAAAACGCTCAGATTATGAGGGAGTTATCGCGACCAAAGACATGGCGAGACTAATGGGTTCCGTCGTCAGCAGTGACGAATGGGTTGAAGTGAAAGTGCAGTTCGAAAAAGACGCGCAGGGTCTTACTGTATTTCATGGCACCCTGGACACCGCAGTAGTTTTACTCTGTCAACGGTGTAACGAGGCATTTGATTGTCCGCTTCATGTTGATTTTTGTTTTAGTCCGGTGCAGGGACAACAAGACGCAGAAGCATTACCCGAAGCCTATGATCCGGTAGAGGTCGGCGACCACGGAGAAGTCAATCTTCTTCAATTATTTGAAGACGAGCTGATTTTGTCGTTACCGATTGTACCCTTTCATGCAGAGGAAGATTGTGCAATCACCAGTGACGATATGCAGTTTGGTGAGATTGAACCGGAACAGAAGCAACCAAACCCTTTCGCGGTTTTGAAAGAACTTAAGCGAGACCAGGAGTAAGTTATGGCAGTACAACAAAATCGTAAAA
>CATMRP010000042.1 GCA_950073835.1 uncultured Alteromonadaceae bacterium | reverse complement strand
AGCGTCAATTTATGAAACAGTAAAGACCCATAAATCAGCATCTGCCACCAATGAGTAATCGTTATGTGGATCTTAGGGCATCGCGGCGCCAGCGCTGCAGCACCTGAAAATACGTTGGCCGCGTTTTCACTGGCCATGAAACAACAGGCTACAGGTATTGAACTCGACGTTTATCAGGTCGAAGATGAAATTGTTATTATTCATGACCGCTGGTTAAACCGCACCACCAACGGCAAGGGCATGGTTTCCAGCCATCCGCTCTCATACTTACGCAGCCTCGATGCCGGGAGTGGTGAAGTGATCCCCTACCTGGCAGAAGTATTCAACATTTTGCCCGAGCACGCCGTGCTGAATGTGGAAATTAAACATCTGAGTAATGTGGAAAGCTGGCTGGAAAAAATTCATCAGGGCCTTGCTCAAAGCGGCTTCCCGGCTGAAAATCTGATTATCTCTTCATTTAATCACCGCTGGATCCGCCAGATTAAAACTGCCTGGCCGCAGGTACGCATTGGCGTCCTCACTGCGACCTACCCCGAGAATGGTCTGGGTTTCGCCCACGATTTGGATGCCTTTTCGCTCCATATGGCTTTGGATGTAGTGGATGAATTCTATGTAAAAGAAGCCCGCCAGGCGGGTTTAAAAGCACTGGTGTATACCGTGGATCATCCGGAAGATATGCTGATGCTGAAAGCCTGGGGCGTGGATGGGATTTTTACCAACGTGCCAGACATAGCGCGGCAGGTACTTAGCCCCGGGGAAGAATCTTAGCGGTGATGACTGGCCAGGTGCTGAGAAACCACTTTGCCTTTGCAGCACCGACACTTTCGGCACAAACGAAGATTGAGCCAGTGGCCAAGAATAATCAGACCCGCGCCAAAGGCGATGGTAAAGGGCTCGCCAGACTCCCCAAACATGTCTTTAAACCAGTAAATTACCCCGCCACTTAGCAATAGCAACAGTGGATAATATTTCCCATGGTAACGTACGGCACCACTGATAAGGGCAACACTACCAATAAGAATTGATAAGCTTAAAATGGTCCGTTCAAACCAGGTTTGGCCAAACATACTGGAAGCCAGCAATGGCAGTAACGGGATCGCCAGACAATGCAAAGCACACAGGCTCGAGATCCAGATCCCAAGCCGGTCTAAAAATGTCGGATTGTCGATGGGTGATTGCATAACTACCTTACCTTCAGCTGATGTTATAATATAACATTCCTGAGTTTTTTCAAGATCCCATCAACGATCTTCATGCAAATAGCGGCAAATTACGACGAATGACATGGGTAATAGCTTAAAACCCTGCTGAAGGAGGTTGCTTAGTTTGGCGCGGCAACACTTACCTGAGTGCTATTGGCGTATTTGCGTTGCGGTGGTTCAGGCTTCTCAAAGTAGTCGTGCATCGACTTCAGTGCAAAGTCTTGTGCCGGCAAATCAGCCAGTTTTTTCTGCAGAAACTCGATAGTACCCGGGTGGGGATGAGCAATAATAATGACTTTAGGGTGCTTACGGGCAAGCGCCATCGCCCGATGCCACTGTTCATTCATAAAGGCTTCGGTTTGTTCATGATCCAGAAACACGTGACGTCTGGCATTGGGGATCTGTTTTTCACGGGCCACCTGTTGGGCCACGGTAAAGCGGGTGGTTCGACTATCAACAAAAAACAACCCGGCGTGTTTAATGACATTCATCAGCGGTTGTAACGCCTGGCCCGAGGCCGTGAGCACACTGCCCATGTGATTATTAACACCAATAGCATAAGGTACCGAGGCAAGAGCCGCCTCAAAGGTCGCGGTAATTTCGTTGGCATACATCGAAGAAGTGATGGCCCCTGGCCCCAGCGGTTTATCAGATTGCGCTTCCATTGGCAGATGCAGCATCACATCGCGGGATTGGGCATGGGCACGTTCAGCAAAGGCCTGCCCTTGCGGTGTATGAGGCAAAATGGAGAAAGTCACTGATTCAGGCAGTGCAAATGCCTGTTCGTCGGTGGCACGATAGCCCATATCATCAATGATAATATAAAGTTCTGCAGGTGCTTGAGATAACGGCTGCGCGGTTACAGGACTGGCCGCCGCGGTTGTCTGGCTAACCAGCATCCCCCACACAATAACGCAATAAATACCGAGCTGTTTCAAGAGCGCACTTAAACCTGATTATTTGTAGTTGTTATGGCCGCCAGCATACCAGCCGGGCTCCCATTTACCAATATCAACTGCCATCAACTGCCTTATCTGCATCCATACCGGTCTGGCTGAGGTCATACGAATTAGTTAAATATCCAGCCACTGTAGCGGGTTAAGCGCCTTGCCTTTATGGCGTATCTCAAAATACAGATTAGGCGATGACTGACCGCCACTCTGGCCCAGTAATGCCACTGTCTCGCCTTTAGCCACCGCATCACCGGCTGAGCGAAGCAGTGCCTGATTGTGCCCGTAAACCGACATATAACCATCACCGTGTTCGATAATGGTTACCAGACCGAAGCCTCTCAGCCAGTCAGAATAAATGACCCGGCCATGGGCAATGGCTTTTACCGCACTGCCTTCACGGCCATCTATCATGATCCCTTTCCACCGCACCTGACCCTGACGACGCTTACCAAATAAACGTCGCAGTGTGCCGCTGGCAGGTTGTAACAGTTTACCTTTTTCGCCGGATAAACCGGTTAATTCCTGCGGCACCTGACTGGCCCGCTGAGCACGTTCAATGGCCTCTACCAATGCCTGTTCAGCTTCTCTTAACTGCGCAATCCGGCTTTCTTCGCTGGCAATTTTGCTACGCAGTTTTACCAGTGTTTGCTGGCGATCCTGTTGACGGGCAACCAGTTCATTTTGCTGGCGTTCCTGATCGCTTAGCAACGCGGTTAATTCCTGAGCCTTAACCTGTAATTCGGCATTAACCTGTTCCAGTTCAGTGACGCTCGCTTTAAACTGAGTGATTTCTTTTTGCCGGGCTTCATTCAGGTATTTGTAGTAAGTCAGCACGCGTTCGAAACGCGCGGCATCCTCCTGATAAAACACCATTTTGGCATAGTCGTAGTTACCGGAGATAAAGGCAGTTCTTAGCTGGCCACCAAGCAGTTCCTGCTGCTGCGAAATGGCTTGCTCGAGCTCATCACGCCGGCTTTTGAGACCTTCCTGCTGGTCGCGGTTTTCGGCCAACGCAGCTTTTGTGTTATTAAGTCGCCGGGCCACTGCACCGATGTTCTTTTCTGATTGTTCAAGCACCGATTGCAGTTCCTGGGCATCGGCTTTACTGCCCTTCAGTGCCTGTTGACGGGCTTTTAACTCTTCCTGTAGTTCCGCCAGTTCCTGCTCGGCGTCATCACTCTGTGCTAAGACAACGCCAACAGGCGACAGCCCATACAACAATGCCACCAGCACAAGGCTGGTGGCACAGTTCTTCAGCAACACTACTACGGGCTGCATATCTCTATTTAGGATTTTAAAGTCATGATGGTCTTACCAGTCATTTCTTCTGGTTGCTCCACGCCCATCAGATGTAGCATGGTCGGCGCTACATCGCTGAGTGTGCCGCCCTTACGGGGCTCAGCATCACGACCAAAGTAGATAAATGGTACCGGTTCACTGGTATGAGCGGTGTGGGCCTGGCCAGACTCGTTATCCACCATTTGTTCTGCGTTACCGTGGTCAGCTGTGATCAGACACTCGCCGCCGGTTTTCTGCAGCGCTTCAATTACGCGACCAATCGATTTATCAACGGCTTCACAAGCTTTAACCGCCGCGTCGAAGTCGCCGGTATGACCTACCATATCGCCATTCGGATAGTTACAGATGATCACGTCAAACTTGCCGGATTCAATCGCTCCAACCAGTTCGTCAGTGAGTTTTTCTGAGTTCATTTCCGGCTGCAGATCGTAGGTAGCTACATCGGGTGATGGGATCAGAATACGTTCTTCGCCTTTGAATTCTTTCTCTACACCGCCAGAGAAGAAAAAGGTAACGTGGGCGTACTTTTCGGTTTCTGAAATGCGCAGTTGGGTTTTGCCCTGCTTCTCCAGCCACTCGCCTAACACGTTTACCAGCTTTTCGGACGGGAAAGCAACCGGCGCATCGAAGTCTGCTGAGTACTGAGTCAGCATAACAAAGGCCGATAGTTCAGGTTTAACCGCCAGTTCAAAGCCGTCAAAGCTTTTATCAACAAATACCTGAGTCAGTTGACGCGCGCGGTCGGCACGGAAGTTCATAAAGATAATGGCATCACCATCTTCTACACTCACGCTGTCGCCAATAACGGTTGGCGGCACGAACTCATCGTTTTTGCCTGCTTCGTAAGAGGCTTTCAATCCGGCAACCGCCGAATCCGCTTTCGCTTCGCCTTTGCCCTGAGTAATCAGGTCGTACGCTTTGGTTACCCGATCCCAGCGTTTGTCACGGTCCATAGCAAAGTAGCGACCAATGATAGTGGCGGTTTTACCACAACCTAGCTCAGCAAAAACCGCATCAGCTTTTTCCAACGACGCCTCAGCGCTTTGTGGCGGTGTATCACGGCCATCCAGAAAAGCGTGTAAGTAAACTTTTTTCGCACCACGGTGAGCGGCCAATTTCAGCGCCGCAAAGATGTGATCTTCATGACTGTGTACACCGCCTGGTGACAACAAACCCATAATGTGCACGGCTTTATCTTTGCTTACCGCGTCATCAATGGCTTTTACCAGCGCCGGATTGTGCTCAAACTCGCCGTCGGCAATGGATTTGGTTACTTTGGTAAAGTCCTGATACACCACGCGACCTGCGCCGAGGTTTACATGACCCACTTCAGAGTTACCCATTTGCCCTTCGGGTAAACCCACATCAAGCCCGGAACCGCTGATTAACGTGTTTGGGTACGCTTTGGTTAAAGCATCCAGATTTGGCGTATTCGCGGCCAGGATGGCATTTTGATCTGCATCCTCACGATATCCCCAGCCATCGAGTACGATTAGTGCCAGTGTCTTCTTGGATTGCGTCATGGGTTCTCCTGTAAATTTTCGTTGCCCTTATCAGGCGATGCTGTTCGGGTTAGTTATCCGCTTGCCCGGCTTATTATTAGGTACCGATATTGTCAGGCTTTGGATTGTTCCGTAGGGCGAGGCATACATTTATATTACCAAACCCGAGGTGGGATTGAAGAGCAGATGTTGAAAAATAACTCAATCAGTTTAATTGAGAATGTGAATTAACCAACCAAAGTACAGTAATTTATCGCGCTTGGCGTTGTATTAACTGGGCTTGCGCAGCGCAAAGCTGGTTTCTGTTGTTTTTTTCTATATACTTTGCACTCTTTTTTTAACAAACCGATGCATTGGGAAGACGTAATGGATCAACTCATCGAATTTGCCAGCAATAACATTATTCTGGCGGGTATCTGGCTGGCGCTGGTTATTATGCTGATTTACAGCTATGTTAGCGGCCTGATTTCCTCTGTCAAAGAAGTCAGTGTGCACGAAATGACATTGCTGATTAACCGTGAAGATGCAGTGGTCCTGGACACCCGCCCTGCCAACGACTTTAAGGCAGGTCATATCACCGGTGCCCGGCAGATCAAGCCGGAAGAGGTTCGTGAAAAGAACTTCAGCAAGCTTGAAAAATATAAAGACACGCCCATTATTGTTGTTTGTGCCATGGGTAACAGTGCACGCGGCGTAGCTGCGGCAATGACCAAAGACGGTTTCAGTAAGGTAAATGTACTGAAAGGCGGCATGAACGCCTGGTCTCAGGCTGGCTTGCCCGTTGCTAAATAATCAACCAAAAGGTTGCTATTGTGAGTAAAGTTGAAATATACACCAAAGCTTATTGCCCCTTTTGCACCCGGGCAAAAGCCCTGCTCCAGCAAAAAGGTGTTGAATACACCGAATATGCTATCGACGCCGAGCCTGCCCTGCGCGATGTTATGATCGAGCGCGCTAATGGCGGTTACACAGTGCCGCAAATATTCATTAACGACCAGCACATTGGTGGTTGTGATGATATGTTTGCGCTGGAAAGACAGCAAGAACTCGATGCACTGCTGGCCAGCTAATTATTCTTATAAAATTTAAAATTACACTTAGGTAAAAACATGTCTGAAGAAAATCAAAGCAATCAAGAAAACGCCGCTGCCGGCCAGGGTCAAGCGCCACAGTTCAATATTCAGCGTATCTACACAAAAGACATTTCTTTTGAGTCGCCTAACGCTCCGGGTATTTTCACCAAAGAGTGGAAGCCAGAAATCAAACTGGACATCGATACCTCTACTGACAAACTGGATGGTAACCTGTTCGAAGTTGTTCTGTCGGTTACCGTTACCGCCACTATGGGCGAAGAAACAGCATTCCTGTGTGAAGTAGAGCAGGCCGGTATTTTCATGATTGGTGACATGCCAGAACAAAACAAAGCGCATATGCTGGGTTCTTTCTGTCCGAACACGCTGTTCCCTTATGCTCGTGAAACCATTTCTAACCTGGTTAATCGCGGTACCTTCCCGCCGTTAAACCTGGCGCCGGTGAACTTCGATGCGATCTTTGCTGCATACATGCAAAAGCGTGCGCAGGAAGCTCAGGCATCTCAGCAACAACTGGACGCCTAAGCCGCCCATGAATGATGCGTCGGTTACCGTTCTTGGAGCAGGCTCCTATGGCACTGCTCTGGCTATTTGTTTAGCCCGTAATAATACGCCCACCGTGCTGTGGGGCAGAGACGCTAGGCAGTTATCTGTTATGGCTGACAGCCGCCAGAACGAACGGTACCTCCCCGGCGCACCCTTTCCCGAAGCGCTCTCGGTTGAGAGCGATTTAGCCACTGCCGTTGCGCACAGTCGCGATATTCTGGTGGTGGTACCAAGTCACGCCTTCAAAGGCATGCTGGCGCAATTAGCACCCTTACTGCACGACTCCCAGCGCATTGTGTGGGCCACCAAAGGCCTTGAACCTGGTAGCGGTCGTCTGCTGAAAGAGGTGGCGCTGGAAGTGCTGGGTGATAAATACCCGCTGGCAGTATTATCCGGACCGACTTTCGCAAAAGAAATGGCAGCAGGATTACCCACAGCTATCTCATTGTCTTCCACTGACGATGAGTTTATCGACGCCATGGCAGCCAAACTGCATTGCGCCCGTTCATTCCGGGTTTACAAAAACCCTGATTTTACTGGTGTGCAACTTGGTGGCGCGGTTAAGAATGTGATTGCCATTGGTGCCGGGCTGGCCGATGGGCTGGGTTTTGGTGCCAATGCCCGAACTGCGTTAATTACCCGCGGACTGGCTGAACTCACCCGATTAGGGGTTAAGGCCGGCGCGCAGCCAGAAACCTTTATGGGTATGGCGGGGTTAGGCGACCTGGTGCTTACCTGTACCGACAACCAGTCCCGCAATCGCCGCTTCGGCCTTGCTTTGGGTAAAGGCACATCGGTGGACAACGCCATGCAGGAAATCGGTCAGGTGGTAGAAGGCTACCGCAACACCGAAGAAGTGGTTATTCTGGCTCGTAAGCTTGGCGTAGAAATGCCAATCTGCGAACAGATTTATGCCGTACTTTACGAAGGTAAGTCACCTAAAGATGCCGCCCTGGCCTTATTAGGCCGCGAATTAAAGAGTGAATAACAAGCCTTAGCCTGTTATTCATGCCGGCATTGCAAGGCAATATCCGGTAGCCCCTATTTAGCGCGCCCCTTCATAACCAAACTGGCGCCAGGACTCATACACAAATACCGATACCGCATTCGACAGGTTCATGCTGCGACTGTCTGGCAGCATAGGAATGCGCACACGTTGCCCGGGCGGTAATGACTCGATGATGCCATCAGGTAAGCCGCGGGTTTCCGGCCCGAACAATAACGCGTCGCCCTTATTGTATTGCACATCAGAGTGGAACGCCTTGCCTTTGGTGGTACACGCAAATACCCGTGCTGGCTGGCGCTCTTCGAGAAATCGCTCGAAACTGGCATAGCGCTTCACTTCAGCAAATTCATGATAATCCAGCCCCGCCCGGCGTACCCGTTTGTCATCCCAGTCAAA
This sequence comes from uncultured Alteromonadaceae bacterium, assembly GCA_950073835.1. Lineage (GTDB taxonomy): Bacteria > Pseudomonadota > Gammaproteobacteria > Enterobacterales > Alteromonadaceae > Alteromonas. The sequence continues at coordinate 23,127 of CATMRP010000042.1, read as the reverse complement.
GCCCAACGGCTCGATAAGATGCAATGCATAACCGGTATTGGCACACAGACGAATAATATTACCGGTGTTCGGTGGGATTTCTGGCTGGTATAACACGATGTCTAACATGCTGGTTTACTCTTAATTAAGTCGGGCGGCATTATGAGAGGTTTCGTGCAGCGGGTCAAAATTCGCCGCTAAAGAAGTCAAATATACGCTTCATTACCGGCTGGCGAATGGCATCGGTTTCAATCAGAATTTCATGGCGGGCGCCCTCTACCAGGATAAATTCGGCATCGGGCATGTTAGCGACCACCCGTTGCTGGCGCTTATTATCGACCACCGTATCGTCTCCGGCACTGAATACCAGGGCTGGCAGGGTAATCTGCTGCGCGTGTTGTTCCACCTGCCACATGGCGGCGCTGGCCGCGGCCAGCCATTGCGGTGTTACTCCGCCTAGCTGAATTTCGGGCTGTTCAGCGTACAGGTTTCTGAATAACTGATAGCGTATTTCACTACTGGTAAGGCGATTGACCGTAAATTCATCGGCATGATAATCGCGCTGACCAAAGAAATAGCCCGAACTCCCCGACAGCAGCCAGTTGGCACAGCGGTTAATCCCAATTAAGGCTTTAGCCAGCCATCCAGGTAGTGCCGGACGAATTCCAAACATGGGCGACCCGAATACCACCCGGTTAAACTGGCCTGGCCGTTGCAAAATAGTTAGCGCGCCAATGGCTGAGCCCATGGAGTGGCAGAGCAGGTTTAACGGCCCGCGCTGATGGGGGCTAACCACCGCATCGATAAAATGGCATATGTCATCCACATAGTGTTGAAAATCGTCGATATATCCCTGGTGAGGATTAACCGTCATGCGGCCAGACAGCCCTTGCCCCCGGTGATCCAACACAAATACCGCAAAACCGTTATGGTAAAGCTCGTAAATCACTTCTTTATATTTAAGCAGAGATTCAATGCGGCCAGAGCTGATAAGCACCGAATGCTTAGCTTGCTCGGGAATGCAGTAGGCATAACTAACGCTGATATCGCCGTTTCCCTGAAAACTCCCCAGGGTCACATGTTCCTGCCAGAACGGCGCAATGTGATCTGAGAATTGTTGTTCTAACCGGGATTCGGTACACAGGTACCAGTTGTGCTCTTTCATAGGTTTTACAGCAATGTTGCCAACATGCTGTTCAGCTTGAATTAATCCCCCCCGGATGGCAATGTAAATTTGGTGATGTTTATATTCATTAAAAAGGGAAATCGCATGAACAGAGCAATCAGGATGCTGGGAATAGGCGCGTTAATAGCGTTTTGTAGTGCTGCGTGGGCGGCCACCCAACCGCCACGGCAAGCGCCCACACTGTCGGTGGAAGATGTTAAGCTGGCCAAGTCCAATTTAATTGTTCGTATTGACCCCAAATATCCAACTCAGGCCGCCCGCGACGGGCTGGAAGGCTGGGTCATGCTGTCTTACACCATTGATAACAGTGGCCGCGTTACCGATATAACGGTGCTCGACGCCAGCCCCCAAAGGATTTTCGACCGCGAGGCTCGCAGGGCACTGGCTAAATGGCGCTATAAACCCACGGTTAAAGGCGGCAAACCACAAGCAGTGCCCGGTGTGATGGTATTGCTGGAGTTTAGGCTCGGCGAATAGCTGCCGGTTAATTACTTACCGTAATCCGGTACCAGACGCTGGTGACCGGCATCGCTGAATAACGGTGAGGTGACCACCAAATCAGCGGTAGCCGGGGTACAGGCTACTGGTACATTCCATACTGAACACAATCTCAGCAACGCTTTAACATCCGGGTCGTGAGGCGCCGGATTGAGCGGATCCCAAAAGAAAAACAGCGCATCAAGCTTATTTTCTGCAATCAGCGCACCGATTTGCTGATCCCCACCGAGCGGCCCGCTTTTATAACGATGCACTGTCAGACCGGTTTCATCGCTGATTAATTTACCTGTGGTGCCGGTAGCAACCAGATTAAACGGGGCTAATAACGCCCGGTGTTGTTTGACCCATTGGAGTAATTCGGCTTTTTTATGGTCGTGTGCGACCAGAGCAACAGTGCGGGCTGTCATGGGATATCCTGTTTTTATTTGTATGATTTTTGGCGAACTATGGCAAATCCTGCTACATCCGGCAAGAAATTCAACATAATTTGTTGAAATACCATAAAGCCATCCGATTATTTTTAATATTTATACAAAATTATTGCATAATTATGCCAGGATTGTATCATTAGCAGCTATTAACATTCCGCACATTGTCGATGCCTGACTAAACTATCAGTGTAGCGGAAGAAAATGACAGGATTAGGACATGAATATTAAAACCAACCGGCACCTTCCGGCGGTTGATTTATCACAGTTTAGCTCTCCCCTGGCTGGCTACACTATGCAGTGCCTATGGCGACGATGGAGTACATTAACGCCGAAGAAGTAATGCACTAGTATGCGTAGCGCACTTTTTACCTTTGTGGTTTTATCGGCCTGCTCACAAGCACCAACACAAAGGTAAAAAGTGTTTTTTTAATTTTGTAACCAAACAATTTCAAACGATCAGATTATGTTTAACGTAGCAGTGATAGGCGCCAGCGGCTATACCGGGGCGCAGTTAGTAAGTTTAATCAGCGGACATTCACACATGACTTTGCAGCATGTGTTGGTGTCGGAGAACAGTCAGGATGCCGGCAAAACAATTGCCCAGCTACACGGTAACCTTGCGCACCTGACCCAACACGTACTTGAGCCATTAGCACCTCACCGCCTGGCCGAACTGGCAGGCTCAATGGATGCGATATTCCTGGCCACCCCACATGAAGCCAGCCACGACTGGATGGCAGAGTTATCTGCCGGTAAAGCTAAGGTGTTCGATTTGTCTGGTGCGTTTCGCCTTCAAGACACCGAAGTGTTTGCCAAACACTATGGTTTTGCGCACACCTCGCAGGAGTGTCTGGCTCAAGCGGTTTATGGACTTGCCGAATATAATGCCGATGCCATTAAACAGGCCAGTATTGTTGCTGTGCCCGGCTGTTACCCTACTGCCTCATTACTGGCGTTAAAGCCATTACACAATGCTGGCTTGCTGGATAAGAGTGTCCGTCCCATTATCAATGCGGTATCGGGTGTCAGTGGTGCCGGCCGTAAAGCCAACCTGGGCACCAGTTTCTACGAAGTGAGTCTGCAAGCTTATGGCGTGCTGGGTCATCGTCATACACCGGAAATCGAACTCCACCTGGGTACGCCTGTGATCTTCACGCCGCACCTGGGTAATTTCAAACGTGGGATCCTGGCCACGGTTACCGTTAAGCTAACAAGTGGTACCAGCCAATCGACACTGGATAATCTGTATAGCGAAGTGTATGGTGACCAGCCTGTTGTGCGTTTGCGCGAAAGTTTCCCTAAAATTGATGATGTTGCGCAGACGCCCTATTGCGATCTGCACTGGAAAGTCGACGAGCAATCAGGCTACGCCGTGATCACCAGTGCCATCGATAACGTAATGAAAGGCGCGGCCTCACAGGCCATGCAGTGTGCCAATTTAGCGCTGGGTTTCCCGGCGACCGAGGGATTAATCAATGGCTGACCTATCATCGCCGGTGGTTATAAAAGTGGGTGGCGCTCTGCTGGAAAATCCTCAGATTGCCGGCCAGTTATTGGCTGAGATCAAAACACTGCAAAGCCAGCGTCCGGTAATATTAGTCCATGGCGGTGGCCCGCTGGTGGAAACCTTACTGGCCGCTATGCAACTTACCAGTACCAAGATTGACGGTTTACGGGTAACCCCCGATGAACAAATGCCGTTTGTTTGTGGCGCACTGGCTGGCAGTGCCAATAAAAGTTTATGCGGTCTGGCTATTGGTGTCGGTATCACACCAGTGGGATTATCTTTGCTGGACGGTGGCATTTCCGATTGTAAAGTACTGAATGAAAAGTACGGCGCAGTGGGCGTACCGGCTGCCGGCAATCCAGAGTTGCTTAATCAGCTGCTCAGCGCTGGCTTTCTGCCCGTGATAAGCTCGATTGGCAGTAACGCCGAGGGGCGCCTGCTCAATGTAAATGCCGACCAGGCAGCCACCGTAATAGCCGAACTGATGGGCGGCGATCTGTTGCTGCTGTCAAACGTCGATGGCGTGCTCGATGGCGACAAACAACTAATACTGGAACTCGACCAGCCACGCCTTGATGAGGAAGTGGCGAAAGGCGTGATAAAAGACGGCATGCTGGTTAAAGTGGCAGCGGCAATGCAGGCCGCCACCGAACTGGCTAAGCCGGTAACCATTGCAAACTGGTCAGCGGAGCTGACAGCAATATTGGATAATCAAACCGGAACCCGCGTAATTCCGGCCTCCCAGACATCTGGAGTATAAAATGAAGCAGGATTTATTGACGTTTGCTAACTGGACACCAGAGCAAATGCAGGAGCTATTGTCATTAGCGGTACAAATTAAACAGGCGCCACAGGCCTATTCACAGGCGCTGGCAGGCAAGTCTATTGTTGCCTTATTTGAAAAACCATCGCTGCGTACGCGCGTCAGCTTCGATATTGGTATTAACCGTTTAGGCGGTCACATGGTGTACTTAGACAGCCAGTCCAACAAATTGGCTGGTCGTGAAGACTCGGTAGATGTTGCTGCTAACCTGGCTTGCTGGGCTGATGCCATTGTTGCCCGGGTATTTTCTCACAGCACGCTGGAAACCTTTGCCGAAGCGGCCAAGGTGCCGGTAATCAACGCATTGTGCGACAAGTACCACCCCTGTCAGGGCTTAGCCGACTACCTCACCCTGTTCGAAAAATTTGGTAGCTGTGAAGGCCTGACCATGGCTTATGTGGGCGATGGTAATAATGTTACCCATTCACTGCTTATCGTGGGTGCGCTGCTCGGTTGTCATCAGGTGGTTGTGACCCCTGAAGGCCATGAAGCCGTGCCGGAGATCGTTGCCCAGGCCAAAGCTATCGCTGAAAAAACCGGCGTAAAAATCATTGAGTCAAATGACGTTGCGGCGGCCAAAGGCGCCAACGTGATTTACACCGATACCTGGTTATCAATGGGCGATGACACGCCACTTGAAACCATTAAAGACAAATTCATGCCGTACCAGGTTAACGAAGCACTTATGGAACTGACCGGCGCAACCCACGTGTTGCACTGTCAGCCAGCTCACCGCGATCTGGAAATTACCGGCAGCCTGATGGACAGCGATGCGTCGTTGTTAATGCAGCAGGCTGAAAACCGGATGCACGGCCAAAACGCTATTTTAACCCATTTACTTGGAGCCTAGTCAGGACACTCATTATGCGCAAAATCAATAAAGTTGTGCTTGCCTATTCAGGCGGTTTAGACACATCAGCCATCATTCCCTGGTTAAAAGAAAACTATGATTGTGAAGTCGTTGCCTTCGCGGCCGATGTTGGTCAGGGTGATGAAGAACTGGAAGGCTTAAAAGAAAAAGCCATCGCCACCGGTGCCAGCGAATGTTACATCGTTGACCTGAAAGAAGAATTCGTTAAAGAATATATATTCCCAACCATTACCACCGGGGCAATTTACGAAGGTGAATACCTGTTGGGTACCTCTATGGCCCGCCCGGTTATCGCCAAAGCGCAGGTAGAAATTGCCCGTAAAGTCGGCGCCGATGCGCTGTGTCACGGTTGTACCGGTAAAGGTAACGACCAGGTTCGTTTTGAAGGCGCATTCAATGCGCTGGCCCCTGATTTGGCCGTTATCGCGCCATGGCGTGAGTGGGATATGGTATCCCGTGAAGACCTGCTGGCCTATCTGGCCGAGCGTAATATCAAAACCACCGCATCAGCGACCAAGATTTACAGCCGTGATGCCAACGCCTGGCACATTTCTCACGAAGGCGGCGAACTGGAAGATCCATGGTGTGAACCGAGCAAACAGGTCTGGACCATGACCGTTGATCCGGAAGAAGCACCGGATCAGGCAGAGCGTGTCAACCTGAAGTTTAACGAAGGCGCACTGACTCACGTAAACGGTAAAGAAGTTTCACCTTACGAAGGTCTGGTTGAGCTTAACAAGCTGGCAGCCGCCCACGGTGTTGGCCGTATCGACATCGTTGAAAACCGTCTGGTTGGTATGAAGTCGCGTGGTTGTTACGAAACGCCAGGGGGAACCGTGCTGCTCAAAGCGTATAAAGCGCTGGAAACCATGGTACTGGACAAGGCTTCACTGAAATACCGTGAACAACTAGCGCTGGAATTCTCTCACGTAATGTATGACGGCCGTTGGTTTACACCGCTGAGCGATGCCCTGATTGCTGGCGCAGCGTCTTTTGCCAAGTATGTTACCGGTGAAATCGTGGTGAAACTGTATAAAGGCCAGGCTACGGTTACTCAACGTCAGTCGCCAAACAGCCTGTATTCTGAAGACTTCGCTACCTTTGGTGCCGATGACGTATACGACCAGAAGCACGCTGAAGGCTTTATCCGCCTGTTCAGTTTATCAAGCCGTATTGCGGCGCTGAAAAAGCAGGGAGAGTAATCATGGCATTGTGGGGAGGCCGGTTCGCTGCCGGCAGCAGTAACATGTTCCGTCAGGTCAACGACTCATTGCCGTTCGACCAGGCCATGGCCGCTCAGGATATGGAAGGCTCAATCGTATGGTCACGGGCACTGGCAAAAGCCGGCGTGCTGACCAGCGAGGAACAGCAGCAGCTCGAAGCTGCACTCAGCGAATTAAAAGCCCAGGCACAAGCCGGTGAAATCGACTTTAACGCCAGTGGCGAAGAAGACATTCACAGCTTTGTCGAAGCAGCCTTAATTGACAAGCTCGGCGACGTGGGGCGTAAGCTGCACACCGGCCGTAGTCGTAACGATCAGGTTGCAACGGATTTCCGCTTGTGGTGCCGCACCCACATTGAGTCATTAAAAGTCGACGTGACGGCAGTGGTTCGTAGCCTGCTGCAAACCGCCAGTCGTCACCAGCAAGCGATTATTCCCGGCTATACGCATTTACAGCGCGCCCAGCCGATTCGTTTTCCGCACTGGTGCTTAGCCTATGTGGAAATGTTTAAACGCGATCTGAGCCGGTTAAACGATTTACATGAGCGCATGAATCAGTGCCCGTTGGGCTCTGGAGCACTGGCCGGAACGACTTACCCGGTCGACCGTCATGAAATCGCCGATCAGCTAGGTTTTAGTGGCCCCTGCTTAAACAGCCTGGATGCGGTATCAGACCGTGACTTCGTGCTGGAGCTGCTATTTACCGCCAGCACCAGCATGATGCACCTGTCGCGTCTGGCGGAAGATTTAATTTTCTATAATTCTGGCGAAGCCGGTTTTCTGCAACTGGGCGACAGCGTAACCTCTGGGTCATCGCTGATGCCGCAGAAGAAAAACCCCGATGCACTGGAATTACTGCGCGGCAAATGCGGCCGGGTATTTGGTCACCTGCAGGCGCTGTTGGTCACCATGAAAGGCCTGCCTCTGGCGTATAACAAAGACATGCAGGAAGACAAAGAAGGTGCCTTTGATGCCGTGAATCAATGGCACTGCTGTCTGTGTATCGCTTGTGAAGTGCTCGACAGCCTGGCACTTAACGAAGAACGCTGCCGGGTTGCCGCCGCTCAGGGCTATTCTAATGCGACGGAGCTGGCTGATTACCTGGTAGGTAAAGGCATTCCGTTCAGAACGGCCCATGATATCTCTGGTCAGGTAGTCTTACTGGCACTGGAGCAGGATGCGCCCATTGAAGATTTATCGCTGGCACAACTGCAATCTGTGTGCAGTGATATCGACGAAGATGTTTACCCGGTTCTCCAACTCGAATATGGCGTGGATAAGCGTAATATTCTGGGCGGAACCAGTGCTGAGACCGTGACTAAGGCACTGTATGAAGAACTGGAAAAACTGGATAAGTTAGGATAATCGCAAATGGTGCTATCGCATCACGAAAGTATCGGGCTATTCAGAAGCTCGGCGCCATACATCAATGCACACCGGGGCAAAACCTTTGTGCTGATGTTTGGCGGCGAAGCCATTGAAGATGATAACTTTCCCAATATTATTCAGGATATCGCACTGCTGAGCAGTCTGGGGGTACGCCTGGTGCTAGTGCACGGTGCCCGCCCGCAAATTGATCAACGGGTGGCCCTGCGCAAAACCGAGGCGCGCTTTAGTCATGATGTGCGTATTACCGATAAAGAAACCCTGGAATGCGTCAAAGACGCCGCTGGCTCGGTGCGCTGCCATATTGAGGCACTGCTGACCATGGGTTTGCCTAACTCACCGATGCACGGTGCACATATTCGCGTGTGTACGGGTAACCTGGTGGTTGCCAAGCCTATGGGTGTGCTCGACGGCGTAGACTTTGAAAACACCGGTCAGGTACGTCGTATCGACACCACCGGTATTAACGACCATCTCAATGATGGCTCTATCGTACTACTGTCGCCGATGGGCTACTCCTCTACCGGCGAAGTGTTTAACCTGTCTCACGAAGATGTGGCAACTCAGGCCGCGATTGCGCTTGAAGCCGATAAACTGGTGGTATTCTCCAACTATTCGGGCATTTTCCGTAAAGACGGTAAGCTGATTCGCACTATTGAGCGAAACCTGCTCGAACAATTGCACCGCGACGATGAACTAATGACTGAAGCCACGGTCATTCGCGCACTGACGACCAGTGTGGCGGCGGGCATTCCTCGTGCTCACTGTGTTAGTTACGAAACCGATGGTGCCCTGCTGCAGGAATTATTTACCCGCGACGGTGCTGGCTCACTGGTGATGGAAAACCATTACGAGCAGCTTAGGGAAGCCACCATCGACGACGTGGGCGGCATCCTCAATCTCATCAAACCGCTGGAAGAAAGTGGTGTATTGGTGAAACGTTCCCGGGAACGGCTGGAGAATGAAATTCATCAGTTTATTGTGATAGAACGGGATGGCATGATCATCGCCTGTGCCGCGCTTTACCTTTATCCTGATGACGGCTCAGCCGAGCTTGCCTGCGTAGCAACCCACTCCGATTACCGGGGTAAGAACCGTGGCGAGCGGATCCTTGATGAAGTGCGCGAACGCGCCATTGCCGCCGGTATTCAGCGTCTCTTCGTATTAACCACTGTTACCGGTCACTGGTTTCTGGATCAGGGTTTCAAGGCAGCGGATGTTGATGCGCTGCCTGCTCAAAAGAAAGAACTGTATAACTTTCAGCGTAAATCAAAAGTCTATACCCTCGATTTATAGCTGTAGCCTGCACTGTAGCCGGGCTCCCCGGTTGCAGTGGCAATCCCCCTGAAAATCCCCCTCTTTCATATTGTTAAGAGTTCGTTATAATTGGCTTAAACTGGTTAGACCAGAAGGTCATTTATGCTTTCTCCCCACGCTGTCACCATTGAGTGTACAGACAATATTGCTTTATCCGGCTTACTCTACAAGCCATTAAATTCGCCCGTTGCGGCGATAATGATTGCACCGGCTACGGGTATCAAACAAGGTTTCTATACCCGCTTTGCCACCTTTTTGGCCGAGCAGGGTATTGCCGTGCTCACCTTTGATAACCGGGGCATCGGAGACTCCCCTAAAACCCGCAAAGTGATGCGCGAAACTCGCTTACAGGACTGGGGCCAGAAAGACATGCCGGCAGCACTGGCATTTTTGCAGCAACACTATCCCGACCAGCCACTGCACCTCATTGGTCACAGTGCCGGTGGCCAGTTGGCAGGACTGATGCCCAACGCCAATGAGCTGACCAGTATTATTACCTATGGCAGCTCATCCGGTTCGTTACGTAACTTTACCGGTGCCTATAAGTACCAGGCACACTTTTATATGAATGTGTTTATTCCGCTGACGAATGCGCTGTTTGGCCGCACTCAGTCACACTGGATGGGTATGGGCGAACCGCTGCCAAAAGGCGTGGGCGCTCAGTGGCGGCGCTGGTGTAACGGCCAGGGTTATGCCAAAACCGAATTTGGCAGCCATATTCAGCAGCAATTTTATGCTCAGCTTACCCAGCCGGCATTATGGATACGCGCGGTTGACGATAAAATCGCCCCACAGCTCAATATAGAAGATATCCTGACCGTTTATGAAAACCTTAACGTGACACTCAAGGTAATCGAACCTGCTCAGCATGGTCTCGGGCAGCTTGGTCATATGCGTTTTTTCTCAAAACACGGGTTGCCGTTTTGGGCGGATATTGTGAACTGGATTGTTAAACACTCCTGATACCATTCCGCTCAGGGCCTGTTGAACTTTGCAAAAAAAGAGGGGGCACTCCATCGCCCCCTGAGGATCAAAAGAAGGGAACAACAAGCGCTTCATCCATCCGGAATGACGCCGTTGTGACACATCTGAAAAGCAATGTGCAATGCATGCCCTAGTGAAGCAAGTGCATTACACTTTAGTATAATCAAGAGCCGTGCCAAAAAGACTTTATCTATATTTTACAGATAGTTAGTTAAGTCTAGTGAAAAAGCAGGCACAGAATGGGTGGGTAAATGTTGCAAAACGATAACAGTTTTTACCGACCGCGCGGTTGCGCAGCCGGTAACCGGGCCAGAATCAGATGCTAACCCGCTTGTAGGGACGGTACTCCGCCCGCCAATAGTTTTTCTCAATACTGGCTAACAGGTTGTCGTCAGTTTGCTCCAGTGCCAGGCCTTGCTGCATTGCCACCTTGGCAACATCAAAGGCAATCTGGCGACTCAGCGCCGAGATCTTCCGCAGTGGTGGCAACAACTCACCCTCTCCGGTATTGGCAAGTGGTGAAGCATTGGCCAGCGCGTTACTGGCGGCCATCAGCATTTCATCACTGATTAAGCGTGCTTTGGCTGCAATCACGCCGAGGCCAATCCCCGGGAAGATATAACTGTTATTACACTGGGCAACCGGGTAAACATTGCCTTCGTACTCCACAGGCTTGAACGGGCTGCCGGTGGCAATGACCACTTCACCTTCGGTCCACTCAATCACCTGTTCCGGACGGGCTTCCACCTGGCGAGACGGATTACTCAATGGGAAAATGATAGGCAGTTCTGAATGCCGTTTCATGGCGCGTACCACATGCTCGGTAAATAAGCCGGGCTGACCGGATACACCAATCAGCACATCGGGCTGCGCGCAGTTAACCACGTCCAGCAATACCGGATATTCACCGCTGAACGACCACTCGGCGATTTCTTCCTGAGTATGTTGCAGGCGTTGCTGGAAGTCCCGCAGGCCCTCCTGCCCTTCCATTACCAGCCCGTAACGGTCGACCATAAATATTTGCTTACGGGCCTCTGCATCGCTGAGGCCTTCAGAACACATTTGTTGGATCAGCATTTCGGCAATACCGCAGCCGGCTGAGCCTGCGCCCACAAACACCACTTTCAGCTCCGAGAGTTTCGCTTGCTTCATACGGCATGCCGCCAGAATGGTTCCCAGGGTAACTGCCGCTGTGCCCTGAATATCATCATTAAAGCAGCACACTTCATTGCGATAACGGTTCAGCAGCGGCATGGCGTTAGGTTGTGCAAAGTCTTCAAACTGAATCAACGCTTCTGGCCAACGACGGTTCACCGCTTTGATAAACAAATCGAGGAATTCATCGTATTCTGACTGACTGATGCGCGGGTGACGCGCGCCCATATACATTGGGTCATTGAGCAGTTTTTCGTTGTTGGTTCCCACATCGAGCATCACCGGCAAGGTGTAAGCAGGTGAAATACCACCGCAAGCCGTGTACAGGGAAAGCTTACCGATAGGGATACCCATACCTCCAATACCCTGATCGCCAAGGCCGAGGATGCGCTCTCCATCGGTTACCACAATGACTTTGACCTTACGTTTAGTTGCATTGCGAACAATATCATCAATCTGATCGCGCTCTTCCCAGGAGATGAACAGGCCACGTGAACTCCGATAGATATCGGAAAATTGCTCACAGGCATCGCCCACTGTGGGGGTGTAAATAATCGGCATCATTTCTTCAATGTGCGATTGGATCAGGCGGTAAAACAGGGTTTCGTTGTTATCCTGAATGGCGCGTAAATAAATATGCTTGTTCAGGGGCTCATCGAAGGAGTTATATTGCAGGTAAGCCCGCTCCACCTGCTCCTCAATAGTTTCGTAGCGCGGGGGTAACAGACCAGTAAGATTAAAACGCGCCCTTTCTTTAGCGCTAAACGCACTGCCTTTATTGAGTAAGGGGGTTTCCAGCAAAGACGGGCCAGCATGCGGTATATACAAATATCGCTTATCGTCATCAGACATTGTTATTAACCAGTTTTAATTTTGTTTTCAGTATAGACGTTAGAAGATTTCCTCTACGTCAGGCGTTGAGTCTTCCTGCTCAGCCGGGTCCATGACTTCATCATCTAAGACATACACGCTCGGCTCAGTGCCCCTCAGGAAATACTCGAATAGTGTGGTATGGTCTGTGCGCCGGGTCAACTTCCCACTGGTACGATCAATTCGTACCCGCACAATATCGTCTGGTACTGACATGGCTTCTTCCGGCTCGTCTGCAAGTGCTACCTGCATAAAGCGGATCCAGGCTGGTTGTGCAGCCATAGCACCACTTTCAGTGCCCACCATGGCGTTGCCTATCCAACCGAAGCGGTCCGGGTCCCGTTTAGCCAGCGGGTTATTGTAAGCCGCGCGCCCCAGTTGCCGGGTCATATCATCAAAACCTACCCAGGCTGTGGCTACCAGGTTGCGGCTAAAGCCACTAAACCAGGCATCCCGGGAATCATTAGTCGTACCGGTTTTACCGGCCAGATCGGTACGTTGGAGAATATTTCTGGCGCGCCAGCCAGTCCCCTGCCAGTAAGTCTTTTTATTCCAGTTGCCATTGGCTCTCACCGCGGTACGCATCATATCGGCCACCAAGAAGGCGTTTTGTGGCGAAATCACCCTGGGAGCGGCCATTACCTCATCGCTATCGGTTTGTGCCGGTAGCGACTGGTTTAATTCTGCAGCCAGCAGTGCTTCGATATCCGCTTCTTCGCTAACCGGCTGGCTCTGTGTAGCCCGGTTTTCACCACAGTTATCGCAGGCAACCACCGGATTTGTTTGCCACAGCACTTCCCCTGTTTCGTTCAGTACCCGGTCAATAAAATAAGGTTCAATCAGAAAGCCGCCGTTAGCAATGGTGGCCATGCCGCGTACAATTTCCAGCGGCGTATGAGAGCTCGAACCTAACGAAACGGTTTCATCGCGGTGAATATCGGCCTTTTCGAGGCCAAACCGGGTAAGGTGCTCAATAGTGTTGTCCAGCCCCACGCCGCGTAGTAACCGCACTGATACGACGTTTTTCGATTTACCCAGAGCCACCCGCATACGGATAGGACCGTCATATTCAGCCGGTGAGTTTTGCGGACGCCAGGCCACTCCCGTGGCTTCATCCCATTCGTTAATGGGCGCATCGTTGATAATACTGGCAACGGTGTAGCCGTTGTCGAGTGCCGCAGAATAAACGAACGGCTTAATGTTTGAACCCACCTGACGCTTAGCCTGTGTAGCCCGGTTAAACTGACTTTGGTAAAAACTGTAGCCGCCTACAATGGCTTGTACCGCGCCGTCATGGGGGTCTAATGCCACAAAGGCGCCACTCACCTGCGGCAACTGCGCCAGACGCCATTGTTCATCCTGCTCCCTGATGTACACAATATCGCCAGGGCTCACAATGTCAGAGGCCTGTGAGGGCGGCTGACCTTGTCGGCTATCGCTTAAAAATGGCCGCGCCCAATCCATGCCTTCCCATTCAATCGCCCGCTCGGTTCCGGTTACGTCACGGGTGGTAAAAGATTGGTCATCTACACCAATGACAGCCACCGGAAACACAAAACCAAAGGCACCGGCATTATCCAGTTGGCTGATAATAGCTTCTTCGGTAACTTCACAGGGCCAATCGGGGTAAAGTGGCTCACTCACACAGTCCGTGGACGTCAGTTCGGGGGCCTGCTCTGCGTTGTTCTGCGCCGGTGGCCATAAACGTGCCACAGCGCCGCGAAAACCGTGGCGTTCATCATAATCGTGAAGATTCTGTTTCACCGCATTTTGCGCGGCTTGCTGTAATTCAGACGAGACCGTGGCGTAAACCTGATAACCGCCGGTTTCTGCTTCTTCCTTACCGTACAGGGTCACCATTTCTGAGTAAATCAGGTCGGCCAGATAAGGCGCGTCCAGTTCTATTTCGGCACCGTGTTTCTCAGCTGTCACCGGCGCACTGGCCGCTTCATCAAATTGCTGACGGGTGATATACCCTTCATCCAGCATACGCAGCAACACGATTCGACGACGCTCCACTGAGCGTTGTGGGCGGCTTACCGGGTTTAATACCGAAGGCGCCTGGGGCAGTCCGGCCAGCGTGGCAATTTGCGCCAGCGTTAGCTCGTCGAGCCGCTTACCATAATACACCTGAGCGGCAGCGCCAAAACCAAACGACCGGTGACCCAACTCAACCTTGTTTAGATACAATTCGAAAATTTCGTCTTTGCTGAGCTCAGTTTCCATATGCAGAGCAATAAAGACTTCTTTAATTTTGCGAATATAGGTTTTCTCCCGGGTTAAAAAGAAGCCCCGGGCCAGCTGTTGGGTCAGGGTACTCGCGCCCTGACTTTTCTCACCGGTCAAGACGAGGTTAATGAAAGCCCGGGTGATGCCGATAGGATCAATACCAAAGTGCTCATAAAAACGATTGTCCTCAGTGGCCAGAATCGCTTTTTGCAGCAGTTCCGGCGCCTGTTCCAGGGTTACCGGGATGCGGCGTTTTACACCGTATTGGGAGATAAGTTTGCCGTCCTGCGTATAGATACGCATAGGCGTTTGCAGCCGCACATCCTTGAGGATTGCAACGCTGGGCAGATCCGGCTTGATATAAAAATAGATACCCGTAAGTGCAATACCGCCGAGTAATGCACCAATAAATCCGAGTAATAAGAAGGTTTTGAAATACTTCACAATAAGAATAAACAGGGCTTTTTTGCCAAAATGACTTATATTTTATACCTAAGTGTATTTATTAGAACCATTAAATAGAAAATTTTTAAGTAACATCTTATGTTAGAAACTAATCGCAAGTAAATGAGACTCAGTTGATATGCTAAAATCGCTGTTTAAAAAGAAGCAACCTCCCATTGTCGGACTCGACATTGGTACCCGTTGCGTCAAAGCAGTTGTGTTGGAGGGCGCCGAGGGCGACTACACGTTAACTGCGTTTGCCTGCGAACCAATAATTAAAGACGCCTTCAGAGATCGCGAAATCACTGACTTCGACGCTGTGAGTGTAGCGCTGCGTAAAGTTCGCCTGGCACTTAAGAATAAAATTAAGCCGGCAGCCATTGCCGTCGCTGGCTCTTCCGTCATCAGTAAAATTGTCCATATGGAACCCGATCAGACCGACTACGAGCTGGAAGGCCAGATAGAGGTTGAAGCTGACAGCCTGATCCCCTACCCGCTGGAAGAAGTTTATCTGGACTTTGAAGAAGTGGGCATGAGTGAAACTCACTCGGGTAAGGTGAATGTGTTGCTCACTGCCGCGCACCGGGATGTGGTAGACAATCGCTCTACCCTGGTACGTGAGCATAGTTTTGAACCTAAGGTAGTAGACGTAGAAACTTTCGCCATCGGCAATGCTCTCGATTACTTCTATCCCCATCACGAGGAGAGCCAGCCAGTTTGTTGCCTCAATATCGGCGCTTCCTTGCTGCAGGTTTGTGTCTGGCATGATGGGAGTACGGTTTATACCAAAGAGCATACCTTTGGTGTTGATTCGCTGCTTCAGGATTTGTCTTTAGTACACATGCTTGACCGCAAAGACACCGAAGAGCAGTTAATTAACAATACCCTGCCCAGCAACTGGATCAGTGACACGCTGCCTGTTTTTGCGGCAAATCTACAGCAGCAGATTAATCGTGCCTTACAAATGTACATGACCACCATGCAGGCAAGCCGTCCGGAAAAAATCGTCCTGGTAGGTGCTGGCGCAGTTATTCCGGCACTGGTCGATACCTTACAACAGGATCTCGGCATTGAGGTGGAAGTATTCAATCCATTTGCCAATATCAAAATCAGCGACAAGCTAAATACTGAGCAGGTCGAGCAGGTTGCACCTTTGCTGGCAATTGCTGCAGGCCTGGCCAGTCGGGGGATGTCAAGATGGCACATGTAAATCTACTGCCCTGGCGTGAACAGCGTCGTCAGCAGCAGAAACAACAATACATCGTTGTGCTGGGCGTTGTAGGCATTCTGACCGGTTTACTATTCTGGCTCATAGGCCAGGTAATCGATACGCAAATCAGCAATCAGAATTCGCGTAATCAGTTTTTACAAACACAAATTACTGCGCTGGAAAGTCAGATTGCAGAAATCAAACGCATTAAAGAGAGTAAGGCCGCCATTGAGCAACGAATGGCTCTGATCGAACAGCTCCAGAGTAGCCGAAACCTGGCCCCTCAGGTGCTTGATGAACTGGCCCGCACTGTGCCACAGGGCGTTTCGTTCAAGTCTCTGCAGCGTACCGGTTCCAGTATTCAGGTTCGCGGTACCAGTGAATCTAATAATCGCCTGGCTGAATTTATGCGTCAGATTGAAACGTCCAGGGTATTTAGTGCTGGCGAGTTGTCTTCTATCGTCGCAGATACCAGTGCATCCGATGCAGTGAGCGAATTCACCCTGACCTTTTCAATCACTGAACAGGTAGCCATGGAGAAGGAACAAGCGCAGCGAGGTGGCAAATGAAGAAATTTGATGTTGCCAAATTAAAAGAGATCAACGACCTCGATTTTGAACAAATAGCCATTTGGCCGTTTGAAGTAAAAACGGTGGTTGCCTTGTTTATTGTGATTGTTGTGTCTGCCATCAGCTACTTTGGCATCGTAAGCCCCAAGCTGCCGCTTCTGGACCAGGCTGAAGCCAAGGAAGCCGAGTTAAAAATGCAGTTCCAGGCTAAATACCGCCTGGCGGCAAATTTGTCGGCGTATAAGCAACAACTGGCGAAAATCGAAGAAGACTTTTCCTCGATGTTAAAATCGCTGCCCACCCGCAACGAAACACCTGGTCTGCTGGATGATATCACCTACGTGGGGACCAGCGCAGGCCTGACTTTCAGGCTGTTAAACTGGGAAAAAGAAATACCTAAAGAGTTTTACACCGAACTGCCAATTCGGATCGAAGTCTCCGGTGGCTATCACAATTTTGGTGAATTCGTGTCAAAAGTGGCCGATTTACCCCGTATCGTCACCATGCACGATTTTGAAGTACACAGCGACCAGAATGGTTTACGGTTTAGTCTGCTCGCAAAAACCTACCGCGCCGCTACAACCGAAAATAAGGAGAGTAAATAATGTCGCAATTTACTCGCCTCCTGGGGATCGCAGTGTTAGTCTTGAGCGCAACGGGTTGTGCACCTAATATTGATGATTTGGTCACTTATACCAATGAAGTCAGGCAAAACACCAAGCCTAGTATTGAGCCTTATCCGGAATTCGAACAGAAAACCGTCTTTGTTTATACCGCGCAGGAATTTCGTAGCCCATTTGTGCGCCCCAAAGCCAGCCGTGCACCGGTTATCGCCCAGGTAAAAGCGAATTGTTTACAACCAGATACCAGTCGCAACCGGGAACCATTGGAAGCCTATGGTATTGATGCGCTTTCTCTCACCGGAAGCTTCCGCTCAAACGGCGACACCTGGGTATTATTTAAAACCAATGATGGTGGACTTTATCAGGCTAAAAAAGGTAGCCGGTTGGGTTTATTCTTCGGACAAATCATCCAAATTGGTAATGACAAAGTGCTCATTGAAGAGCTTGTTCCTGACGGCACTGGTTGCTGGCAGAAGAAAGAAACTACGCTTACGATGAAGTCGTGAGCAGGAGATTATTAGATGTCTAAGCGATATATTTTTAACGAAAGACTAAACCGGCAAACCAAACGCCGCTACTGGATAGCTGGCGCCGTGGTCACGTTTTTACTGTTTAATGTAGTTGCCGCTGAACTCAGAGCTCAGGAATCTCCGCAATTAATCAACCCAAATGCCGAGGCAGAAGAGGTCTTTAAGTCGACCCTCAAAGACATTGACTTTACCCGTGGCGCTAATGGTGTGGCAGTTACCACGCTAACCATGAATAACAAAGATGTGCAACCACAGGTTATTGAGGCTAACGGTAAGTTAGTGCTTACACTGCCAGCAACCGAGCTTGCTGAAAATCAATTAATTGAGCTGGATGTAACGGCGTTTGGCACACAGGTCACCACAATAGAGACTTTTCAGGAAAAAGACGCCTCGCGGATCGAATTTAATTACACTGGTAACGTAATGACCAACACTGATCAGGATGGAAAAACCCTGACCGTTACCATCAGCCCTATGAGTAAGGAGCAAATCGCCAAGCTGGAAAAAAGTCAGTATCAGGGCGAACCAATCTCTCTCGACTTCCAAGACGTTCCGGTTCGTCAGGTATTGCAGATTATTGCCAAGGTGAATGGATTTAACCTGGTCACCACCGATACCGTTACCGGTAATGTATCGATTAGTCTGAGCGGTGTGCCCTGGGATCAGGCGCTGGATATGATCCTCAAAATTAAAGGCTTGGATAAACGCCAGGAAGGCAACATTTTACTGATTGCGCCCAGCGAAGAGCTTTCTCAGCGGGAAACCCAGAAACTGCAGTCTGATCAACAGGTTGCCCAACTGGCGCCATTAGCTTCAGCGAGTATTACCGTAAACTACGCAAAAGCCGCTGAATTGTCGCAGATCCTGAAAGCCGAAGAAGGCTCAGGGGGTATTTTGACTGATCGTGGTACTGTCACGGTAGACAACCGTACCAATACTATTTTGGTTCGTGATACCCAGGCCTCTATTGATGAAGCCCGCCGGGTCATTGAATCACTGGATATTCCGGTAAAACAGGTATTAATCGAATCACGCATGGTCACCGTGCGCGATAACGTGGATGAACAGCTGGGCGTGCGCTGGGGCTTCTCTGACCGCCAGGACGACAATGGCGTGTCAGGTTCACTCTCCGGGGCGGAAACTATAGCGAGCGGTAATGTACCCGCCCTTAGTGATCGTCTGAACGTTAACCTGCCGGTGGCCAGTGCCGCCGGTAGTATCGGCTTTCAGATTGCCAGTCTGGCTGATGGCACCATTTTGGACCTTGAATTATCGGCCCTGGAGTCAGAAAACAAAGGTGAAATCATTGCCAGCCCGCGTATCACCGTGGCTAACCAGCAGGAAGCCTACATTGAACAAGGTACCGAAATCCCTTATTCACAGGCCACTTCAAGTGGGGCCACCTCAGTAGAATTTAAAAAGGCTGTGTTAAGCCTTAAGGTAACGCCGCATATCACCCCGGATAACCGTATTATCCTGGATTTGATTGTTACTCAGGATACCCGTGGTGAAACCGTCCAAACTGCTACAGGTGACGCCGTAGCCATCGATACCCAGGAAATTAAAACCCAGGTGCTGGTAGAAAACGGTGAAACCATCGTTCTGGGCGGAATATTCCAACAGGTTAACAGCAATGATGTGAGTAAAGTGCCACTGTTTGGTGATCTGCCGGTGGTGGGCGCACTGTTCCGCAATAGCTCAACCGTTTATCAGAAACGTGAGTTACTGATTTTCGTAACGCCTAAAATCGTCACCGAAGCTCTGTAATTATTCATACCTCAGACGGGAAATCCCTGTCTGAGGCAATATTTCTTGCCATTTATTCTCCTGAACCGGTTCTTAATCCTTTGGCTAAGCTCCATTTTTGACGCTTTCGACCTAATCCCTGCAACAAAACTTGCATAGCGGTCTGAGAAACTGAGATAATCCCGCTCTCGAAATTTTTACGAGGTTTTGTGTATGTGCTTATTAGCGACAAAATAAGCACGTGTGAACGGGTGGTTGAGGAAAACAGAAGATTCTGCCCTTAACATAAATAAGTTGTGAAATAAGCAAATATGGCTGAAAAACGTAATATCTTTTTGGTTGGTCCAATGGGAGCAGGTAAAAGTACCATTGGTCGTCACTTAGCAGATGAGTTACACCTCGAGTTCTTCGATTCCGATCAGGAGATTGAACGTCGATCCGGCGCTGACATTACCTGGATCTTTGATCTTGAAGGTGAAGATGGATTCCGTAAACGCGAAGAAAATGTCATTAACGATTTAACTGACAAACAAGGTATTGTGCTGGCCACTGGCGGCGGTTCTATTATGACCAAAGCAGTGCGTAACCGCCTGTCAGCGCGTGGTATTGTTGTGTATCTGCAAACCACCATCGATAAGCAGGTTGCCCGTACCCAGCGCGACAAGCGTCGCCCCTTGTTACAAAAGGATGATCCGGAAAAGGTATTAAGAGAACTCGCTGAGCTGCGTAACCCACTGTACGAAGAAGTGGCCGATTATGTGGTAGAAACCGACGATCAGTCAGCGCGAGCCGTTGCTAACCAAATAATAAGCAAGATTGGGTTATAACATTTAAAGGAGCTACAGGCGTGTCAACCTTAACCGTAGAACTTGACGAGCGTAGCTACCCTATTCAGATTGAAGCCGGACTGTTATCACAGCCCGGCTTTTTTGTGCCCTACATCAAAGGGCAACGTGCTGTTATCGTCACCAACGAAACGGTAGCACCTCTTTATCTGGAGCGGGTACTGGCGGCTTGCGGAGAAAAGCAAACCGATGTCATCACTTTACCGGATGGCGAACAATATAAAACTCTTGAGCAATTCGAAGTAGTAATGACCCGCCTGCTGGAAATGAACGCAGCCCGCGATGTCACTCTGATTGCCCTTGGCGGCGGTGTTATCGGCGATTTATGCGGCTTTGTTGCAGCCACCTATCAACGTGGAGTGCCCTTTATTCAGGTACCTACCACCTTGTTGTCACAGGTAGACTCATCCGTTGGCGGCAAAACCGCGGTAAATCATCCCCTCGGCAAAAATATGATTGGGGCGTTTTATCAGCCTGTGCTGGTAGCCATTGATATCACCACGCTAAACACGCTGCCACAACGAGAATTTGCCGCCGGTATGGCAGAAGTTATTAAGTACGGCATCATTTATGACGCGGCGTTTTTTGACTGGTTGGAAACGAATCAGGAAGAACTGAAGTCACTCAACCCCGAAACTCTTGGCAAGGCTATTTTCCGTTGTTGTCAGATCAAGGCCGAGATTGTGGCACAGGATGAACGTGAAGGCGGTATTCGTGCGCTGCTTAACCTGGGGCATACCTTCGGCCACGCCATCGAAGCCGAACAGGGATATGGCAACTGGCTACATGGCGAAGCAGTTGCGGCTGGTATTATCCTTGCTTGTAAAACAGCAGAACACCTTGATTGGTTAACACCGTCAGAAACCCGTCGTGTTGAAGCGCTCCAGCGGCAATTTAAGCTGCCGGTTACCGGCCCCAACAGTATGTCTGTGGCTGACTACATGCGTCATATGGCACGCGACAAGAAAGTCGAAGCAGG
This sequence comes from uncultured Alteromonadaceae bacterium, assembly GCA_950073835.1. Lineage (GTDB taxonomy): Bacteria > Pseudomonadota > Gammaproteobacteria > Enterobacterales > Alteromonadaceae > Alteromonas. The sequence goes on along the minus strand of CATMRP010000042.1, from coordinate 1,723 downwards.
CCAGATCCGTTTTGTAATCCCCCAGGGCATTGGCAAAGCGGTGGTAACCAAAGACGTTACTCAGCCTATTCTGGACGCGGTATTAAGTTAATCGGGTATTAAACTGGCCGTTTAATGAGGACACTATCGTGGCATCTGAGCTGCACAGCAGGCTTGAATATTTAGTCAACTACTCGTCTCAGCTGATTTTTGTCAGCGGAGACAGTATTGCTGAGCAGCAGCGTACACTGGAATCCTTCGTTTTTCAGCAGTCCGATAATACTGAACTGGCTTTTATTACCGCCGAACAGGGTATGCAGGTCACAGATTACCGTGGCACCCTTTGCAAACAACTCCTTGGCCAGGTAGTAGGCAGTTATATCCGGCCGTTAAATGAATTACTCGCCGGTCTTAATCATCATGACGGACCGGTACTCATCACCATCACTCAGGCGCAGCATCTCCCTAACAGTTTCCTGCAGGAATTGTGGGATTTGGTTTTACAAAGCCGGTTTGCGAATAATAAACAACACCTTAATGTGCTGCTATTCGGCGAGAGTGAGTGGGCTGAACAAGCTAAAGAGTGGCTGCCGGCTAAAAATACCAACACGCCACTGTTAATCAGCAGTCAGTCGGTATCTACCCAGCAATACAGTAGTGATGTGGATAAATTACTGGCTGAGCGCCGGGCCGCTTTTGAGCGTTACCGTCAGGAACGTGGCGAAGCAGGCGCCCCCCCACTCACCGATAACCGGTTACGTTCACCCTGGCTGTGGATTGGCGTTACCCTGGTGTTTTTATCCTGTTTTGCTGCAATTATGGGCTGGCAATACGGCGCTACCATGACCACCCTGTTTGATCCACTCGATAGCAACGAGCCAGCCACCGCGCAGAACTCAACCGATGAGCCAGCAGCGCTAATAAAGCCAAGCCGCACACTGAGTATCGTAAAGCAGGATAGCGCTAACGCCGGCGAAGAGCAGCCGCTAGCAGAACCTGCTCAACCGATTGCGCAGCCGCGCGTAATGGCCAGTTTTAATGATGCAATTAAAGCGATCCCGGTACCTGGCAACAATCAGGTTGCCAACGATAAGGTAACTGCAGAGGAACCGGCCACTGTTAAGGCAGCAACAGAGCCTTCTTCGACAGGAGAGAGCACCACACGGGACGCTCAGCCACAGCAAGTTACGGCATCAGCAGAGCCAGTGAGTTCCCCAGCGCCGCCAGAGGAAGCCAGCAGTCAGGCCGCGCCGCAAAAAGTATCACTGAATACCGGTGTAGTGCAGTTAGCCAATGAACAACTGGCTAACAGCGCTGCAGGTCAGTACTGGATTCAGATTGCCGGCATGAAGGACCTGGAGCTGGCCCGGGATTTCTTAACCGATCATCAGCTCACCAGCCAGGTAACCATTTATAAAACCTATCGCTACGGTGGTGACTGGTATGTCATTCTGTGGTCAACGCCCGCCGCCTCTTTGCCAGCCGCTCAGCATCAACTGCAAGCCTTACCGCAATTTCCTGGCAGCGACAAAGCATTCGTTAAAGCCGGTAACCAGGTAAAAGCAGAAATTGCCAGTCTGCCCTAATGGCATAACAAACGCTAATAATTATCGATTTCTGGCTATTGTCGGTTGTCGAGATCCGCGCTGACAGATACAATCAATGACTCGTTAAAGTTGAATGCCACCCAAGGGTAACCTTCCCGGGTGCGGGATGCTGGGCTTTGTGGCGGTTGTTCACAATA
>CATMRP010000041.1 GCA_950073835.1 uncultured Alteromonadaceae bacterium | reverse complement strand
GGAAGTAGTGTGGGGGTGTTATTTAATAAACAAGTGTAGAGGTGAGCTATGACTATTCAATCGTTAGGTGTTGGTTCCGGGCTTGCGCTTGACGACCTGGTCGCGCAGTTGCTCAGTGCCGAGCGTGAACCAAAAGAAAAGCGCTTGAATGATAAGGAAGAAAAGATTGAGGCAGAAATTTCTGCCCTGGGTCAAATCAAGTCGAAGCTCAGCGACTTTAAAGAAACTGTTGATGAAATGCGCCGTGACAGCGATATCAACGGGCGTGAGCCTACCATAACGCATCCATCCGAAGACAAGAAAATCTTTACTGCAGAAGCGTCTAACTCTGCATTGAGAGGGTCTTACGAGATAGCCGTTTCTGATCTGGCTTCCGGCTCGCGTATTGAAACAGCAGATGCCGCCTTTTCCAGCTCAAATGATGCGGTGCTCACCGACGGGCTCGGTGATGCCAGCATGACATTTAAAATTAATAATACCGGCGATAGTTTTGCCGTGACAGTTAAGCAGGGCATGACCCTGGCTCAGTTGCGTGAGGCGATCAACAATAACGCTGATAACTTCGGTGTGAATGCCAATATTATTGATACCGGCACGGCATCAGGCGCGAAATTAGTTATTTCTTCTTCAGTTACCGGATTGAATAATGATCTGATGATCGTCAACGACGGCGACCGCGGTGAGCTGGATGCGTTAACCACTAAGAAAGCTGATGAGACAACTAACAATCTGGTGCCTGTGAAAAATGCCGGTAATGCCAAGGCAACCATCGATGGTATACCGGTAGAGAGTGCTACGAATAAGTTTGAGAATACTATCCAGAATGTGTCATTTGAGGCGACCAGCACATCCCCATTTGATGTTGATGGCAGTACCCGCCTTACCTCTACCCTTGAAATCGGTTATGACCGTGAAGGGCTGGAAAAAAAAGTTCGCGATTTTGTCGATAATTACAATAAAATCATTAGTGAAATCAAGTCATTAACCCGTTACGGAGAGTCCGACCTGGAAGAGGACGGTGCCTTGGCTGGCGATTCATTGTTACGCGGAATCAGCAACGGACTGGCCGGCATTGCCGGATCCAGTGTGGCCAACTCATCGCTCGGCAGTTTATTCGCTATCGGGGTTGAACTGAACTCTGATGGAGAGCTAGAAATTCCAGCCACTGATTTTGGCTTGGGCTCGGGTGAAGAGCGTTTAGCCACCGCTCTGGAAGATAATTTTGATGAAATTGCTAAGCTTTTTACAGACGAGAATGGCGGGATAGCCGTGCGCATGCACGAACTGACCAAGCAGTATACTTCCTACAGTGGTCTGATTAGTTTACGGGAGCGGGCGGCAAGAGACGACAAAGACCAGATTGCAGATGATCGTGAAGCTTTCGAATTACGCATGGTGAATTACGAGCAAATTCTGCGTGATCGCTACCTTAACCTCGACCAGACGGTGGCGAGACTAAATCAAACCGGTTCTGCTTTATTGGCGGCACTAGGCTAGTAACTGACATAATTATACGAGGACTTTTCATGGCTCTTACCGGAATTAATGCTTATCGCAAAGGTAATTTAAAACAGGATATAGCGAATGCTGACCCGCATAAACTCACCCTGATGCTAATGCAGGGGGCGCTGGATCGTATTGCATATGCCAAAGGCGCGATGGAGCGCCGAGAGTACGAGCTCAAGTCGCAGTATATTTCTCGCGTAACCGCAATTTTACTGAACTTGCGCGATACTCTGGATTTGCAAGCCGGCGGAGAAACTGCCGAAAATCTCTTTGCATTATACGATTATATGGTTGAGCGATTAAACCTGGCGCACGTTAAGAATGACTTGAAGATGCTGGACGAAGTGACTAACCTGTTAACACCAATTCGTGATGCATGGGTTCAGATCCCTGAAGAAGCCAAACAGGAAGCTTTTGAAGCCCAGCGTCAAAAACGCCAAGCTGTGTGAACCTGAACGAACTGAACCACGAGTTAACGCCCGACGCACTGGGCGCCTTAAACGCGCAAATCATTGACGCTTTACCCCGGCCTGACGATGCCTCGTCAGGCTTCAATACCTTCTACGAACTTATCGTTCAACGTGACGCACTGGTCCAGCAGATACTGGCCGACGCCGAACCTTCATTTGCCCAGACATTTGCCAAGAAAGAGCTGGTGGTTAACGATAAATTAAAGGAACTGGCGCAAACCTTGCTAAAGTCTGCTAAAGACGATGCGAGTCGGTTTATACGCAGTCAGGCAGCGATCAAAAAGTACAAATAATCAACGGTTACCGGTGGCTTTTGTTCTAGTGATGGATTTTTACGACGTGAGTGACTATATTTGTTGTCAGAGTCGTTATAACCACTTGTAATGCAATGTTTTTTATTTTGCGAGCAAATAGTCGGCTTATATCGCATGTCTTTGCAGCATTTGGGGTGCGGGGTTGCGGGACGTCCTATTCGGCCAAGCGGTTTGAATGAGCAATGCCAAGGATTTGACACTCGGACTGATCAGGCCATGATATTGACAGTGCCCTGCAAAAAAATTGTGCCGACGCGCAAACAACAATAACTTAACTTACAGCGGTGGATACGATGACACTATTTGATGGTAAAACGATACTGATCACAGGCGGCACCGGCTCTTTTGGTAAACGCTTCGTTAGCTACCTGCTGAACAATGCCTCGCCCAAACGAGTGATTATTTATTCGCGCGACGAGCTCAAGCAGTTTGAAATGCAGCAGCAATATAATGCGCCGTGCATGCGTTACTTTATTGGTGACGTGCGCGACAACGAGCGCCTGAAAATTGCCATGAAAGATGTGGATTATGTGGTGCATGCTGCAGCCCTCAAACAGGTACCCGCGGCCGAATATAATCCTAATGAATGTATCAAGACGAATATTAACGGGGCGCAGAACGTCATTGATGCAGCGACCTTCAATGACGTCTCAAGAGTGATAGCATTGTCAACAGATAAAGCCGCTAACCCGGTTAATTTGTACGGTGCCACTAAACTGGCATCAGATAAATTGTTTGTTGCCGCGAATAATATCTCCGGTGCTAAGGGGCCTCGTTTTTCGGTGGTTCGCTATGGTAATGTGGTGGGCTCGAGAGGTTCAGTCGTACCATTTTTTCGAAAGTTGCTGGCTGAAGGTTGTGAGGAATTACCAGTTACGCACCCGGAGATGACCCGCTTTTGGATCACATTGGACGAAGGCGTGGAGTTCGTTGTTAAAAACTTTTCACGCATGCAGGGCGGTGAAATCTTTGTGCCTAAGATCCCGTCCATTCGCATTACCGATTTAGTCACAGCCATGAGTGGTAAACCCGACCATAAGGTGGTGGGTATCAGACCGGGTGAGAAATTACATGAGGTAATGGTGCCAGAAGAAATGGCGCATCACACTGTCGAGTTTGAAGATCATTATGTCATAGCCCCGGCAATTGTGTTTTTTGATAAAAATATTAATTACAAACTCAACCGCTTATCAGAGCAGGGTCAGCCGGTGAGCGATAAATTTGAATATCACTCCGGCACCAACCCGCATTTTTTGTCGATTGATGAGCTGCAGGTTCTGGACAAGAGTACCGTATGATCCCCTATGGCAAGCATACCCTGTTCCCCGATGATATCGACGCTGTTACCCAGGTGCTGGAGCAGGGTTTTTTAACCCAGGGCCAGCAGGTACCGGCATTTGAGCGAGCCTTGTGTGACTACACGGGAGCGGCCTTTGCGGTTGCCTGTAATAGCGGAACATCCGGATTACATATCGCGTGCCTGGCCGCCGGCGTAACCAGTGGCGATGTGGTGTGGACAGTGCCAAATTCCTTTGCGGCGTCCGCCAACTGTGGCCGTTACTGCGGCGCAGAGGTCGATTTTGTGGATATCGACCCGGTCACTCGTAATTTATGCACCGCTTCGCTGGTGGATAAGCTGCATCTTGCCGCCGCAGAAAACAAAATTCCTAAAGTGATTATCGTGGTTCATTTTGCCGGCAGTAGCTGCGATATGGCTGAAATTGCCGCCATTACCGAGCCATTTGGCATTACCCTGATAGAAGATGCTGCGCACGCCCTGGGGGCGAAAGACGCACAGGGGCATATTGTGGGCGCGGGTAAGTATTCAACTATGACGGTGTTAAGCTTTCATCCGGTTAAGTCTATCACCAGCGCCGAAGGCGGAGCGGTGCTCACCAATGATGATGAGCTGGCAGCCCTGTTACGGCGTTATGCCAGTCACGGTATTACCCGGGATCCAAGCATGCTGGGGGATGCTCACCAGGATGAACCCTGGTTTTATGCGCAGTTTGAATTGGGTTTTAATTACCGGTTAAGCGATGTGCATGCCGCGCTGGGGTTATCCCAGCTTAAACATCTCGATAATTTTGTGGCGCGCCGCTATGCGCTGGCGCAGGTATACCACGAAGCATTAGCTGACTTGCCCGTGATAAGACCGGTGCTTGACCCGAACAGCGCCTGGCATCTTTACATGATAGAACTTACCGAACACGACCGTAAACAGGTATTCAATGTGCTAAGGGAGAGGGGCGTTGGCGTGAATGTGCATTATATCCCCATTCATCTGCATCCTTATTATCAACAACTGGGTTTCAGGTCGGGGCAGTTTCCCAATGCTGAGCACTACTACAGTCGTGCACTTACTTTACCTTTATTTCCAGCTCTGTCTGCCGATAACCAAATGGAGGTTATTACGCAGTTAAGCGAGGTATTATCTTGAATATTGCAGTGATCCCGGCCCGTGGTGGCAGTAAGCGGATCAAAGGAAAAAATGTCCGCCCTTTTGCCGGTAAACCGCTGATTGCTTATTCTATCGAGGCGGCAAAACAGTCTGGCGTGTTCGATGATATTGTGGTGTCGACCGATTCGCCCGAAATTGCCCGGGTAGCCAAAGCCTGGGGAGCGACGATGATCATTGAGCGGCCAGATGCGTTGTCGGACGACCATACCGGCACCTCGCCGGTGGTTCGCCATGCCATAGAAGGGTATAGCGAAATCGTCGATAAACCGGATTTTGTGTGCTGCATCTATGCGACTGCCCCCTTCTTACAAGCTGATTTTCTGGCCGACGGGTTAGCTCGTTTGCAGGGAGCTCCGGCTATGCACTACGCCTTTTCGGTAACCACTTTCGACTTTCCCATTCAGCGCGCCATTCGGTTGGCAGGCGAGGGCGTTGAACCGGTGGATGCCGGTAATATGGGTATGCGCTCCCAGGATTTGGAAGAGTGCTACCATGATGCCGGTCAGTTTTACTGGGGGCACAGCAATGCCTGGTTAGCCCATCAGCCAATGTTTGCGCCGCACAGCATTCCGGTAGTACTGCCGCGCCATCTGGTGCAGGACATCGATACCATGGAAGACTGGACTCGCGCCGAACTGATGTACCTGGCCTATGTTAAAGGAGGCAGTGATGCACAGTAACGGGCCGGCCAGTAAAATAAAGATTGGTAACCGTGAAATTGGTCGTGATACTGCACCTTTTGTGATTGCGGAGCTAAGCGGTAATCACAGTCAGTCACTCGATACTGCGAGAGCCATGGTTAAAGCCGCCGCCGAGAGTGGTGCCCACGCAATCAAATTGCAGACCTATACGGCCGACAGCATGACCCTTGATGTCATGGAAGCTGGTTTTGTTATTGAAGAAACCGATAGCCTCTGGCATGGCGCCAGCCTGTATAGCTTGTATCAAAAAGCAGCCACTCCCTATGAGTGGCACAGTGAACTGTTCAACTATGCAAAATCCTTGGGAATGCTGGCCTTCAGTTCGCCCTTTGATGAGTCGGCGGTGGACTTCTTAGACGAACTGGACGTACCCTGCTTTAAAATCGCCTCCTTCGAATTAACTGACATTCCGCTTATCAAAAAGGCGGCCAGTAAAGGCAAGCCGCTGATCATGTCAACCGGGATGGCCAGCCTGAGTGAAATTGAGCTGGCGGTAGAGACCGCCAGGGAAGCGGGCTGCGAAGAGATTATCCTGCTTAAATGCACCAGTACCTATCCGGCAGAGCCGATAAACACTAATCTCAATACCATCCCCCATTTGCGCGACGCCTTTGGCTGTGAAGTGGGCCTCAGTGACCACACCGGTGGTATTGGTGCCGCGGTTGCCAGTGTGGCACTGGGGGCTAGCGTAATCGAAAAACACTTTGTACTGGATCGCAACGGCGGTGGCGTAGATGCGGCATTTTCACTGGAGCCGCAGGAACTTGCTGCGCTGGTAACAGAAACAGAACGGGCCTGGCAGGCGCTGGGACAAGTGAAGTACGGCGGTACCGTGGCAGAAGATAAAGCCAAACAATATCGACGCTCTATTTATGTCAGTCAGGATATTCAGCCGGGCGAACCGCTTGGCCCGAACAATCTGAAAATAGTGCGCCCGGCCTTTGGTCTGGCGCCAAAGCACTGGGATTCTGTGTTGCATAAAAAAGCCAGTCGGTTTATCCGCAAAGGGACAGCCCTTAGCTGGGAGCATATCGGCGAATGAGTGCTGTGCTATTTTGTACCGGCGGTAGCCGCGAAACAGGCATTGGCCATGTGATGCGTTGTCAGGCGCTTGCCCAGGCAGCAGCTGAACAAGGGCTGGATAGTTTGTTTGTTGTGAATAAGCCTGCCCGCCAGTTTATTATTGAGCGCCACGACTGGACTGGCCGGTTGATTTTAGCCGCCGATAGCGAACAAGCCCTGGCCAGTCAGTTAACCGCACTGGCAGCAGAGCATGCGACGGTGGCCATTGTGCTTGATGGGTACGGGTTTAGCGAGTCGCTGCTGCGTGAGGTAAGTCAGGCCGATGCGCCGCTGGTGTTGCTTGATGACATTCGCCAACCGGGTTTTCAGTATGCTGACATTCTGTGTAACCCCGCCGGTGAAGCCTGGCGAGAGGAGTACACCCAGGCCAATCCGACCTCCATACTATGTTTGGGGACAAGATACCGTTTACTGAGAAGAGAGTTTTCCGTCACCCAACCGTTACCGATTAATCAGCGTTTTAGTCTGACTATCAATATGGGCGGCAGCGATCCTTGCGGATTCACCTTACCGGTGCTCGAAGCGCTTACCGCAGCGTTGCCGGACGCGCCGTTCAGAGTAGTCACCGGCCCGGGCATGGCGGCGGACGCGCTTGATGCTTTAACCCGCTTTATCAGCGAGAGTGACGGCGCGATTCAGCATGTACACAATTGTCAGGATATGGCCGATCTATGGATTAATGCCCGTCTTGCCGTGGTTGCCGCAGGCGGAAGTCAGTTTGAACTGGCGGCCTGTTTAACGCCTTCGGTGTTACTGACGGTAGCTGCAAATCAGCGCCAGGCCAGCCATGAAGCGGCCGGGCAGGGCTGGTGTGAAGTCATGAATGCTGAAGAGAGTCTTGATTTGGCCGCTCTGACCGCCAGTGTCAAAGCACTCTGGCAGGATGAAACTCGCCTTGAAGCTATGTCCAGGGTAGCTTCTGATGTCGCTGTCACCGATGGCGCCTGGCAGTTGCTGGCCGCTATTGCCGATTGGCGCAACGATCTGGCGGGATAATATGTTAAGTAACAAGCCGGTTAACCATTTTTCGCTCAGTGCCTATCAGGTAGAGCTGCTGCCGATGGCACAAACTCATCAGGACCTGCTGCGAAACTGGCGTAACCAGGATGAAATTCGCCGTCAGATGTTGTCAGACGAACCGATCAGTGAAGAACAACAACAGGCGTGGTTCAAAAAAACGCAGCTCGACCCAAAACAATTGCACTGGGTAATTAAATTTCGTGATCAGTTCATTGGCGCGACCAACGTTAAATCGCTGGAAAATGGTAATACCGTGGAACAGACCAGTTTGCTTGAACCCGGCTTGTACATTGGTGAGCGGCGCTATCAGGGGAATATCATTGCCTTTGCCCCAACCCTGGCCATGTACGATTTTTGTTTCGACCAACTTGGCACCAAACGATTCCGGGCGGTAGTTAAACGCAGTAATCAAAATGCTTTGAGTTACAATCAAAAGCTCGGTTATGCCATTGTCGACGATGAAGAGCTGATGGTGCTCGAACTGGATGTGGAAAGTTATCGTCAGGCCACGGCGCCGATCAAACAATTTTTATCACGCACTCGCAACGCGAAATAAGGAACGAGACACACGTGGATACGCAGCAAAAATTACAACAAGCCTTTAGTGATGCACTGGGGATCCCGCCGGAAAAAGTCATCGACGGGCTCACTTACAATACCATTCCTGAGTGGGACTCAACGGCTCACATGGTATTAATCGCAGAGTTAGAAAATGTGTTTGATGTGATGCTGGATACCGACGACATCATTGATATGAGCTCGGTGGCCCAGGCCAAACTCATTTTACAAAAATACGATGTCAGCTTCGCTTAATACTGTTTTACAAAGTGCGTCGGTACTTATTACCGGGGCGAGCGGAGGCATCGGCCAGGCGATTGTAGCCGCCTGCATAGAGCGCGGTGCCACCGTGTTTGCTGGCGGACGCAACGAAGAAGCTCTCGGCGCCATGCAGGAGACTTTTGGCAAAGCATTGCGGCCGCTGGTGTATGATGTGACCGATGAGCATGCGGTGAAAGACACTTTCCGGCAATTGCAGCGCCAGGTTTCAGATGGACTGGCCCCGCCGTTATTCGGCCTGGTAAACAATGCCGGCGTGATGCTGGAGTCGCCGTTATCGGTAACCAGCATGGACAAACTCAAACAGCAACTCAATATTAACTTTCTCGCCCCTTATCAGCATATGCAACTGGCCAGCCGGCTAATGAGCCGCCTGCGCCGTGGCAGTATAGTGAATATTGTGTCGCAGGTCAGTGAGCAGGGCAGTAAAGGCATGAGCGCTTATGCAGCCAGTAAGGCAGCTCTGACCGGCGCCACTAAATCTCTGGCGAAAGAACTTGCTCCGGTGGGAATTCGGGTGAATGCGGTAGCCCCCGGATTTATCGATACTCCGCTTACCGAACACTACGAGAATGAAGCCAGACAAAAAGTGCTGCAGCGAACGGTACTGCAACGTGCCGGTACGGCCAGGGAAGTGGCTGATGCCGTACTTTATTTACTCTCCGAGCAGGCCGGTTATACCACCGGGCACGTGTTACCTGTTGATGGACACTTTTGTCCATGAGCCATGCAGAGCTAATGATCCCGTTTATAGAAGCCCATCGTTACTCAGAGCGAGTGGCTCTGATGGATGATACCGACAGCCTCACTTACCGCCAGCTAAGTGAGGCTGTAGAACGTCGAGCGCAAAACTGGCAACAGATAGTTGCCCTTCATCGCCCGGTGGTGATGATGCTCATTGATAACAGTATCACCAGTGTGGTGGATTACTTAACTGCACTGAGTCTGGATTATGTGGTGCTGTTACTAAATCGCGAGTGTACGCTTGCCACCCGTGAACAATATGCACAGGCATTAACACCCAATGCGGTAATTGGTGATGGCACCGTCACGTTTCTGCATAATGATCCACCGTCCACGGATGCCCGGTTAAGCCTGTTATTATCTACCTCCGGTAGCACCGGCGCCGGCAAATGCGTGGCGCTGTCGCAACGTAACCTGACGGCGAATTGTGACGCCATTTTAGCGTATCTGCCCATTGTGGCAGAGGATATTACGCTGGCTACCTTGCCGCTAAGTTATTCTTACGGACTGTCGGTATTGCACACCCATCTTAAAGCAGGCGCAACCATCTGTTTTACCCGCCACAGCGTGTTTGATAAGGCGTTCTGGGAGGTGATAAAAAACCGTCCGGTAACGTCGCTGGCGGGCGTTCCGTCTTTTTACGAAATGCTGCTTCGACTGCGCTTTACCCGTATGACATTACCGGCCCTACGCTATTTTACGCAGGCTGGCGGAAAACTGGCCGAGGCCCATGTGACCAGCCTGGCCGAATACGCCAAACAAACCGATAAAGCATTTTTTGTGATGTATGGCCAAACCGAGGCTACGGCCCGGATGGCCTACCTGGCGCCTCACAAAGTATTACAAAAGCCGGGCGCGATGGGGCAGGCGATAGCCGGAGGCGAATTTAAACTGACTGGCGAAAACCCGCCGGATGGGGAGGGCGAGCTTTGCTATCGCGGTGATAATGTTATGCTGGGCTACGTTGAAAAGGCGGCCGATTTAGCCGCGTTTACACCACCAGAATGGCTGGCCACCGGCGATCTGGCGGTGTGTGATGCCGACGGGGATTACACGATTACCGGCCGCACTAAGCGAATGATCAAAATTGCTGGTGAACGGGTTAATCTGGATGTTGTGGAACAGGCTTTTCTTAGCATACTTGCCGGGCAAAACCTGACTCTGGCGGCTTGCGTGATTGGTGAAGATGACAAGCTTATCGCTGTGTATAGCGGCGAGCTGTCTGGCGAACAAAACGCGCAACTTACCGACCAGCTGGTAAAAACGCTGGCTATTCCAAAACGCAATATCCGTTTGCTAGCGAATGTCACAATTGCGCTGCTGGACAACGGCAAAATAGATTATGCCAGTCTGGCCCGACAGCAGAAAGGGGTGGCCTGACGTGTTTAGCTATCCGCCCGACTTATTTGATTTACCGGTTTATGGCCTGGCCAGTGCCCAGAAGCAAGCCATGCTGGATGAACTGCTACAGAGCTTAAGTGCCCATCATTATGCGCATTGTCAGGCTTACCGGCAGTTGGTTGACTGTAACCCGTTTGATTTCAGCAGTGCCCCAAGCCCGGGGCAACTGCCCGTAGCCACGCGTTTATTTAAAGATCTTGAACTGGCCAGTATTGAACAAACCGAGGTGTTCAGACAAATGCGTTCGTCAGGTACCAGCGGACAGGCCTCAAAGATTACCCTGGATGGACCCTCGGCCAAGCGCCAGAGTCAGGTGCTGGTGAAGATTCTGCAAAGCTGGTTAGGGAAACAGCGCCGCCCCATGCTGTTAATCGATGCCCCTTCTACGGTAAAAAAAGCCGGCGCTATGACCGCCAGAGCCGCAGGGCTGCAAGGCTTATCTTTTTTTGGTCGCCACCATTGCTACGCGCTGGATGATGAAATGCAACTGGACGTGGATAAAGTTCAGGCGTTTTTTACCGAGCACGGTGAGCAACCGGTGCTGATATTTGGCTTTACGTTTATTGTCTGGCAGCAGTTTATTCAGGCGATGATAAGTCAGGGTCTTACTGTTAATTTAACCAATGCCATCCTCATCCACGGCGGTGGCTGGAAGAAAATGCAGGAGCAGGCGGTTACCGACGAGCAGTTTAAAGCGACTATCCGCCAAACCCTGGGCAACGTCAGTGTGCATGATTATTACGGCATGGTAGAGCAAACCGGCACGATATATATGCAGTGTGAACATGGCCATTTGCACACTCCGGTTTGGTCAGACGTACTCATTCGCGACCCTGCGGATTTAAGTGTGGTGGAAAACGGCGAAACGGGATTAATTCAGGTGAACTCGGTGTTACCAACCAGTTACCCGGGCCATTGCATATTGACCGAAGACCTCGGCACCATTATTGGCGAAGATGATTGCGCCTGTGGCCGGTTGGGGAAATATTTTAAGGTGCACGGCCGGGTGCCTAAAGCACAAGTGAAGGGATGCAGTGATACCTTTGTTTAATGATAACTCACCACTTACGTGGCACATAGTGGCTGATAACCTTGAGCACAACAGTGTTCAGTCACTTGCTGCAATTCGCGCATCGGTGGCTGGATTTTCGGCGTTTTTGCTAAAACAGAATACCGTGCGGGAATATCCGGAAATTATTGCCCTGGCGTTTTGGTTTCGTCAGGCGCACCTGGCGCAAATTAGCGCAGCCATACCGACTGAGATTAAAAACAAAAAGGTTCATCGGGTGTTTCATATCGCCCCGGCTAATGTCGACACCGTATTTATGTATTCGGTGCTGCTTTCCGTACTCTGCGCTAATCAGAACATCGTGAGAGTCAGCCAGCGCAGCGGTGAGGTGACCTGGCTGTTAATTTCACTGCTGAAGGAATACCTGAAGCTCCCGGAGGGACAGGCCGTGGCTAGCCAGGTCGCTGTGGTTGAATATGATGCCCGGTATGAACAGGTGACTGAGCAACTGAGCAACTGGTGTGACTTAAGGGTTATCTGGGGCGGCGATGAAGCCATCAAAGCCGTGTCGGCAATCGCGCAGCAAACCGCGCAGGTTTGCTTTCCTGATCGCTTTTCGGTCGCACTTATACAACTAGACAAAAACAGTGACATTAATGCGCTGGCCAGGCAGTTTTTAACCGATTTACTGCCATTTACGCAACAGGCCTGTTCGTCACCAAAAGCCATTTACTGGCTTAATACAGCGCCTGACTATCAGCGCTTGTTCTGGACGGCCGTTGAACAACACATTGTGCAACTGGACCATCAGTTTGAAACCAGCCATAAGGTAAATCAGCATATTTTGCTGCAGAAGCTCGCAGCAGGTTGGGGCATAAAGTTGACTCAGGAAGCTGGCAGCAAAATTGCTTCGTTCGCGAAGATATGTAATGTCGGCCCCATTGCCCGCTGTAAAGTCAAATCATTGACTGCTGCTATGCTTGATGCCCATACCGGCAACGGCATGGTGCTCGAATGCGATATTACGTCTGCTGACGACATGGCTTTTTCGCCTAAGCTGCAAACTATCTCTTATGCTATTGCCAGAGATCTGGAACTACCGCAGGTACAATACAAGCGGGCAGTGCCTGTGGGCAAGGCGCTAGAGTTTGCACCGGTATGGGATGGCATCGATTTGATTCAGGCGTTTAGTTAATAGGGTTGAAACAACAAGAGGTTATTGGATGTTAAAGGATATCCGTATTCATCTGGCGGCAGAGGAAACAGAGCAAGAACGTCTTGAGCAGGCGCTCTCCAGGCATATTGTGGCCAACCATCGTCGCAGTATCATGGCATTTGCTCGTCATATACCCTCACTACTACCCGACGTACAAAATGTCGCAACAGAGAATATCGCTATCTTCGCTAATAAAAGCGGGGAATACAATATAGTGGACTATGGGACAGGTCGAACAGTGTATGGTTTGAATCCTCGGGATGAGATCCAACAGCAGTACCAGATGGTTCAGCTGCATGCGCCTTATATAGCACTTAATAACCAGTTAGAGAGCAACAATGACGAAGATCTCGAAAGGTTGAGAACAATCTCAGAGGTCACTGATTTACCTGGCTATAAAAAGCAAATGGATTATTCTCCATTACCTGAAAACATCAATGTGATGGTCGTGATGGGGCTGGGGCTCGGTTACCACATTGAGCAATTGGTAGCACATCATAATATCCGACATTTGATCATCTATGAACCTGAACGACAATATTTCCAGTGTTCGGTTCTTGCTCTTGACTGGCAACGCTTGTTGCAGCGCATGGAAGACAAAGGAACGGCGGTTTTTTTACTGCTTGAGAAAGATGGTCGCGATTTAATTGAGAATATTGCTGAATTGTCCCAAAATATTGATGTTGAAGGATTTTATTTTTATAAGCATTATAATCACGCAATTTTTGACCGACTGGATTGCGGTTTAAAGTATAAGTCCTGGCCTCAGTTGTTGAACGAAGGATTTAATTTAACTCAAAATGAAGATCCAAACCTTTTTCTACCTGTCTGGTCAGAAAGTATTGAGTTGAGTAAAATACGCTCGGTCAATAAAAACGACCCGCTGTTCACCCGCAATTTATCCGCATTTAAAAAATATTTTCCGGATATCTATCAGGAGTTTGCCGATTATTGCCCGACTGCTTGGCTGCCAATAAAAGATCACAATGATGAAACAAATCTTATTCTGAAAAGCTCCTTAACGGCCTTTGGTGGGCAGGCGCCCAGGCAGAATGCTGGCAAAAGCTTTGAACATTTCAAAAAGTATCCGCAAAAAGATGGGTTGGTGCTCGGTTATACAGGCACTAAACTCAAACGTTACAAGCATTATCAGTTCGTGGAGAAAACGGAGTTATTGTTAAATGATATTGCAGAAGAGGCGGGACAACTACCTGACAAGGTGAAGTCTCTGATCATGTTTGGCGTAGGGCTGGGCTATCAGGTTGAGGCGCTATTCAAACAACGCGACGTTGAAAAGTTATTCCTCTGTGAGCCTAACCGGGATTTCTTTTATGCTTCGTTACATGCCATTGACTGGCATACCATTTTGACCGAGGCAGATAAGAATGACTGCCGAATTTACATTAATATCGGCGATGATGGCTCGCATTTATTCCGAGACCTGCTGGCTCAGTTTTACTCAATAGGGCCCTACATTCTGGCCAGTACTTATTTTTATCAGGCCTACTATAACGCCCATTTAGTGCGGGCTCTGGCGCAGCTCAGAGAGCAGTTACAAATTGTCATTTCCATGGGGGAGTATTTTGATCATGCGCTGTACGGTATCTCTCATACCAAAGAAACGATAAAGCGCGGTTATCCGTTGTTAGAAGCTAAGCCGAATAAAAAGCTAAGTCAGAAGCAAAAGGAAACTCCCGTCTTCCTGGTGGGTAATGGACCGTCCCTGGATGATTGTATTACGACCATTAAAGAATGGCAGGGAAAAGCTATAGTAGTGTCCTGTGGGACGGCACTCATGCCTTTATACAAGAATGATATCATTCCGGATTTCCACGCCGAAATTGAACAAAATCGCTCCACCTTCGACTGGGTAAGCCGAATTGAAGATTTTGATTTCTTAAAGCAGATTAGTCTGATTAGTTGCAATGGGATCCATCCGGACACCTGTAATTTGTTCAAAGATGTTTTTATTGCTTTTAAATCTGGCGAGTCCTCAACAGTTTCTGCGCTGAATCTTATTGGTCGTGATGCCTATGAAGAGTTGGATTATGCTTTCCCTACAGTGTCTAACTTCGCACTTAATTTGTTTACAAAAATGGGGTTTAACCAGATTTATCTATTTGGTGTTGATTTGGGTTTTGCTGACCGCAAAAAGCATCATTCCATTCAGTCCGGTTATTATGAAATTGATGGCGAGGAAATGTACGATTATAGTGAAAATAACAACACATCAATTGTCGTACAGGGTAATTTTGAGAGTACAGTATTTACCAAGCATGAATTTAAAGTATCCAAAGATATTCTCGAACAAACCTTAGCGAATCAGCCCGTCGATTGCTTTAATTGCAGTAATGGCGCAAAAATTAAAGATACATCGCCACTCAAAGCCGACGATGTGTTATTGGTCAACACAGAAGAAGATGCATTAGCTGTCGTTGCTTCGATAAAACACAAGGTATTTAAACCTGTCTCCAGTGGCACGAAGTTCGCCTCGCAATTTGCTGGCAAATACCGGCAGGATATTCTGTTGGCAGAGCTCGATCATTTAATTGCGCTGGTCCGTGAACCATTAACCTCTGCAGAAAGTGTTAATAAGCTGATTGAAAAGCAAAAAAACATTATTTTTGAGTCCTATAAACATGGTGGTTCCCTGTTGTTTTACCTCCTTTACGGCAGCATGAATTACTGCAACGTACTCTTGAGCAAATGTGAATACATCAAAAATCAACAGACTTTGCTGAGCTATGCTGAAACGTTATTGGAGTACTGGGCGGCATTTTTGTCTGACGTAAAAGAATCGGCATTACACTTAAATGTAAACTTCGACGTTTCTGAGTCGTTTGGGAATATAAGACAAGTCGCTCATTTACAGCGGTTCAGCGAACATACGCTCTATCTGACAAATATTCATCAGCCAGACATGTTTACTCAGTTCAATGAACGATTTTTCCGTAACGGTGTTATCGACATCAGACCTTTCACCCCGAACTGTTTACAGGAAGTGGATCTTACTGCTTATAACGGTGTTGCATTTGCCTTCTGGGTCGATAACCAGCAACAAGTTGAGCAAATCATTGACGTGTTAAATGCCAGTTCGTTATCCCGAAGCAATGTACTGTGGTTCAGCGAAAATATGTCTCAACTGGAATTTAATGCATTACGGTTGTCCAGCAGTATTGTGGTGCATCCTGATTTTGTTTATGGACGCGAGGGTTTGCAGCAGATTGTTGAGGGAAAAGCTGCCTACTGGGTAGAGGAAAGAATGCCGTATCTGGCTTTAAAGCATAATTTCTGTGCAGACTACCCAAGCGTTGTGGTGCCGAAAGTAAAAGTGAAAGACAATGAGCATTATGAAAAGGTTATGACAGATTTCTACAACAAGGTCTTAACCAGCACGCAAAAATACGCCAGTTTTGTTGATTTCGGTGAATACCTTGTTTTTGCCGATTATGCTGATTTGGCGTCAAATTTGATAGACTTAGCCGGTAACCGGGGAGGGCTTTTTGCTAAGTCCTGTTTAACCATTGATACCTTGCTGGATGAGAAAATCGACGACGATATACAGCAGTCCATTTACCTGACATACGATGCTGGTAAAGCTGGTGGAAGCTATCGTCAACCCTGAATCAGGGAGTACAGGGAAATCCCGGACCTGACAGGCTGTATTAACTTTAATGAGACTCAACGCCGTCAATGGTTTGGGCAGTAGCGATTGACAACAATAGCGCTACTATTGTCCAGATAAAAAGGCCTGACAGGCTGGTGGAGCCCGAGTCAGGCCCAGTGTCGCTTGAGTTTTCTGCGCTCTGGCCGATAACTTTAACAGGTACGCTGGATCTGATTGGGCAGGCTGTTGAGGGGTTGCCAAATTGGATATTCAAATTTTAAAGCAGTTGTCGCGGAGAATCGTAGTTTGCTTCCACTAACGGGGATATTCGGCATTAGCGTCGGGTTTATTTTGTACTTCATTTTATCGAGTAGCTTACTGGTGCTCAATAAAAAGGTCCGTGCCCGTCGCGGGGCATTATCCAAAGTGCTCAATTTCAATGATATCCAGATATTAATGCTGGCATCGCTGGTCGTTAGTGCAGCACTAATAACAATGCCCTGGTTAATCGCCAGAGTAGCCATTGCTATGGCCTTTTTTGTCTACGGGGTTTTAGTCTGGCTGGACGCACTGCTATTTGTGCAGTACCGCATTGAGATTAATCGTCAAACGCTGGCCTGGTTTTTTACCGGCAGCAAAGGCATAGCTAAGGGCCTTCCTCACTTACTTTCATTGCTCAGGCAAGTGCCATGGGTCGTGTTGATCCCAGTCTTATGGGGGGGGACACAAGCGCTGGTTTTATATTGCCTGGCGTTGCCACAAAGTGCCTTTTCAGCAGCGGCGGAAATCACCATTGTAACAATGACTGGTTTGATCATCGGCACAACATTACTGCTGCGCATCTGGCATGCGATATTAAAGCCGAACGCTCCGTTCTTTTCTGCGCCAAGCTTGCTGGCCAACATTGTTCTGGACGACAGCTTCACGGGCAATGAAAAGTTAGTGCTCGATAGCAGCCACCAGCCCTTTGTTCGGCCAGCCAGTGAAGGAGGGCAACCCAGTCACCTGCTAGGCACTTGTCAGGGCGCTAATATCATTCTGATTACCCTTGAATCATTGGGAAATTATCTGGAGGAGAATGAAAAAGAGGGGATTCGGTCGCGGTTAAGAGCACGGTTTAAAGCAAACAGCTGGCAGGGACAGAAGCATTTTTGTTTGTGCCCGAATACCACAGTATCGACCAATCAGATGTATACCGGGGCTTATTCCAATAACCCGTATAACAAAGAGGACAGCCTTTACCCAGGGGTGGAACCTCAGCATATCAAACATCTTAAAAAGCATGGTTATACCACGATGTTTTTGGATAGCGCTGATATTGGTTTATATGATTATCATAAACTTCTTAAACGGATAGATTTTGATCATGTGTGGGGCACTAATGACATGCATGGCAACGGGCTAAAAGCGGATTATCGGTTATGGAATATGGTCGACCCTGTTGCTGACGCAGCCCGGCATGGGCCGTTCTTCTTACACATTATTAATGACCAGTCTCATATGCCTTACGAAACGGTTGATAAAACACGGTTTAATCGCCATCAGGGGCAGGACGCAAAATCGCAATACATGAACGCTGTGGAAGAAGCCGATTATATTATCGATGAATTCCTGAACCGTCTGGCTGTCAAAGTGGATCTGTCCAATACATTGCTCGTGTTTACCGGTGACCACGGCGAATCTTTCGGTGAATATGGTTACAGTTTCCACAGTAACTCCATCATACAGCCACAAATGCAAGTGCCGTTTTTCCTGACTCACCCGGGATTGGAATCCAGAGTCATTGACCATTCTTGTCACTTTGACCTGTTCCCGACTTTCTTCGATCTGCTCGGTATTCCTGCAACTTATCCGCATTTAGGCCAAACATTAGCGGATGATACAAGACCTTTCGCGTATCTGTTTCATTCCGCCACATTGAAAGGGAATACGCCGGCAAATTTTGGCTTTATATTCAATGACGAATTATATTGGGTGGATCGGCTGTTTAATCAGGTTAAACGAGTGCAGGGTGGGCATTGTTCACCGGTAACCGCCCGTGGTGAGCGGGAATATATTTGTGCTTTGTTACATCAGATGTTGAAACAAAGGGCTATCATGCAATGAACATCATGGCAGGCTATCAGAGCAATCAATTCCGGTGCCAAAAGATGAGTAACTCATGAAACAGATACAACCGCTGAATATCGTCTTTTGCATAGATGACAACTTTGCTGTTCATCTGGCCGCTTTAATTCAGAGTATCGTTGCCAATTCTGGTTCTTCAACGCGATTTCACTTTCATGTCTGTTCAGCGGCGTTGTCGGAACAAAATCAATACAAGCTTGCTCAGGCGGCGGGCGGGGTGAATACCCTCCAGTTTTATCAAATTGATAGTGGCAGATTCGAGCACACGCCGGTCAGCCAGTTTTTTGCTAACCGGATGTCGGTCGTGACTTATTTCAGAGTGTTGGTGCCGGAACTACTGCGTTCAGTGACTGGGCTGGCACTCTTTATGGATGCAGACATGATAGTAAATGCCGACATTACGGATTTATTTTTAGTCGATTTAAACGGCGCAATTGCCGGCGTGGTAGAAGACTCTTCGATTATTAAAACTGATTACTGGCAAGAGCTGGGCCTGGCACAAAACCGTTATTTTAATGCCGGACTCATGCTCATTGATCTGACTGCATGGCGAGAAAATGGCGTGACCAGTGCCGCGATGGAGATGATAGATTCGGGCAGAGCCTATAAGTTTAACGATCAGGATATTTTAAACTGGGTATTGAAGGATCAGATTGTATTGATGGACGTTGGCTGGAATGTGCAGCAAGCCAGTCTGGACGCACTGAACTCTCCTGAAGAGGCTAAAGTTATTCATTACAACGGTGCAGAAAAACCCTGGCAATATGCTTGTGTTCATCCTTTTAGCCAGCTTTACCAACATTTTAAAGCACAAACATTATATGCCGATACGCCACGTAGTCATTTTATTGATAAGCATGACAGCCGCATAATTGACGCAATAAAGCGGTCACAAATCACCGAGGCCTATATCTACGGGGCCGGTCAAAAGGGGCGCAGAATTGTGTGCTTTTTGCAGAGTAAGTATCCGCGGTTAACGATTTGCGGTTTGATCGATCGGGCACCCAAAATGGACAAGTTTAATGGGATTCCGGTGATGACAGCCATACCTGCGCTTAATGGAGCGCATATTGTGGTCGCGTCGTCAGCCTATGCTGAAGAAATTGTCACGCAGCTTAAACAAAAACGGGTGCCGGCCGATAGAATTATTGCCGTTGTTGATGAGTGATTCAGGAGCGTTATGTATGTCTAATTCGCCTGCCATATCAATTATTGTGCCTTGCTATAAGCACGCGCGTTTTTTACCCGCAAGGCTGGCGTCCATTGCGAAACAAACGTTTGAAGATTTTGAAATCATCTTACTCGACGACGCTAGCCCGGATAATAGTCAGGAAGTGTTACAAGCATTCGCCAATCAGGAAGCGCGGGTTTCGGTGACCGACTTCAATACGCAAAATGGCGGATGTGTCAACGACCAGTGGATTAAAGGTGTTAATTTAGCGAAAGGCGATTACGTTTGGATAGCAGAAAGTGATGATGTCTCAACGCCTGATTTTTTAGCAGTGATGTTACAACAATTTGCCATGTATCCACAGATAGGCATGGCCTATAGTGACTCCATGATTATCGATGAGTCCGGCAATTCGTTGCTACGCCATGACTACAGTTCGGATGATTATGCCAATCGTTGGCAGCAGGATTTTGTTGTTGATGGCGAAACCCTCATTAAAGATCATTTAGTGTTTAAAAATGTTATACCTAATGTCAGTGCCGTATTGTTCAGGAAGGACATACTGAAAGCCGCGTTGCACAAGCACAAAATGAAATACTGTGGTGACTGGATGTGTTATGTCAGAGTGTTGGCTAATTCAGCAATCGCTTACGTTAACAGACCTCTGAACTTGTTCCGCGCCCATATTCAGTCGACAAGATGGCATAATCAGGACAGCTATAAAGTCGCCTTAATGGAGAAAAAGGCCATATTAAAAGAAATAAAGCATCTGGCGATACCTGATAGCCTCGACAATATTGCCAGGTCCTACGCAAGAATGTTTAGAAACCGGCATAAATTCAAACGTATTGGCAAGCTTTACAATGTGCTGAATAAGCGTGTCGGCGCCAATGACCGGGTGGCATTGTACGGCTGTAATGATATTTGTGAGTATTTGTTGCTGGACTTTTCTCCGCAAATTCGGTTTTCAGTGATCTTTGATAATGCTAAAGACAAACAGGGGACTGAAAAAAATGGCGTTGCGGTGATGAAGCTGACTCAGGAATTGCTGCAGGATATTGATGTCGTGGTGGTCTGTTCATTCGCCTACATAGAGGAGATGTGTTCTTCCTTGCAAGCCCTTCGGTTCAGTGGTGATGTGATAACACTTTAATTCTTATTTTAGCACAGGGGGCTTTTAAGCCTTGCTATAGATAACGGCATTTTCTCGGAGTCGTCTTATGTCAGAAAATCAGTTGGTCCTGGTACTTGGGATGCATAGGTCCGGAACAAGCTTAGTGACCAGTCTTATCGAAGCTGCCGGTTTTTGCTGCGGAAAATATCCCATGAAACCCAGCAAAGACAATCCCAATGGCTATTGGGAAGACGAACTGATCGTTGAGATCAATAATAAATTACTATCTTCTTTAGGGCTTTACTGGTTTTCATTGGTTTGGTTAGACCTACCCAGGCTTAAACAAAGCCCGGTATATGAGGAGTTACTAGAGACAGCATCGAATTATCTGCAAACCTTGTTGACCGACAATAAAAAGGTGGTCATCAAAGATCCCAGAATGTGTATCTTACTACCGTTTTGGTTAGAGGTGGTGTCAGGCATTGATACCGAAATTAAAGTGGTGATGGTGAAAAGAAACTTTTTCTCAACCGCGAGATCTTTGGTCAAAAGAGATAACTTCGATTATGAATATGTGTCTCAGTTAATTTATTTGCACTGGGCATCTGTTGTACATTTTCTGCCCAGAACCATTGACAGGATACTTATTCAATACGAAGACGTCAGACAAAACGAATTCGATATTCGTCAGTCACTTATGTCATTCTTTGGCGTGAAAACTGCTGTTCAGAGTACATTGTTTCAACGTGATCTTGAGCATAATAACTTAACCTCAACCAACGACTGTGGTTTTTGCTGGCAGCAAAAAATGTTGTTGGATTTTCCTGATGCGGAGGTGGATGAAGCAAGAATCCGCTCACTGGATTCATTTTATCACGCCCTGAATGTTGCTTATTTTCAACCATTACACCGCGAATATGTGATTAATGAAATTAAACAGCTTGCCGATATGCATAGAGGTAAAAGAGTCATCTTATATGGAGCGAGTGAACTGGCCTCAGTACTGGTAGGGCAATTAGCTGATTCGATAGTTTTGGCCGTCGACTATGCCGCTACTCATTCCCAGGCCGTTAACCGATATGGGCTGGTGTTTACTTCGCCTGATACCATTTCCAAGGTAGCACATGATGCAATTATCGTTGGGGTTACCGGCAGGCAGGAGGAGATTACCAACAGTCTGTGTAGGTATTCCAGTCAACCCATTATTTTTGCTGAAGAGTTACTGTTACAAAATTGACCTGTGCAATCCCGCCTTAGCGACCATTAACCGGTACGCCAAGGTAACCCAGAGGAAATACAATGCCAAAATCCATAGAACAAACAATGGCAGCTTATCCCTATGATAAGGGTGGTATAACGCTTGAGGAAGCCAAGGCTCTGTCGGCTTACGCTGCCAGGGTTACGCTGGGTGTAATTGTTGAAATTGGTTCGTACAAAGGCAAGTCCGCGTTGGCTTTCGCTCATGGTGTTGAAACGGCGCACTCTGAGTCACCAACCCCTATTTATTGTATTGATCCGCACAAGGCATTTATTGGTGAGTTAGGTGGCGTTTTCGGTCCCAATGACAGAAAAGATTTTTTCCAGTTGATGTTGGAAAGTGGTGCTTATCAGAACGTCAGTTTAATTAACCTGGAATCTACCGTCCTGACCAAAGGGTGGGATAAACCTATTGGAATGCTGTTTATCGATGGCGACCACAGATATGGCTCCGTAAGAGAGGATTACCAAAGTTGGTATCCACATGTCATTGACGGAGGGATCATTGCCTTTGACGATAGCAAACAGTTGAGAGATCAGCATTTAGGTTCAGCCGAATTTGTTAAGGAACTCATTGCCGCAGGCGCTAAACCCATCGAAACGGTTGGCAAAATCACATTCTTCAGAAAGCCGTGTGCGAAACCTGCGCCAATCAGGACGACCAGTGTCAGAACACTGTTGGTGTATGCAGAGCGGAATACCGTTTGTGGAGGCTTATGCCGCTTTGAGCGCTTGGGACACAAATTACGCAGACGCGGGGTTGAAGTCAGCTTTTGCTTTGAAAATACCGATGGGCGCTGGCAGCCAGACGACTTTGAAATAGTCTCTCCGGATGACGCTAACAAAAGAACCTGGGGCGCAACAGTGATACCCGGTGCGGGCTTTTCAGAACACTTTATTGCCGCGCTTAAAAGCAAACAATCACCACAGTTTGGCATCCGCATTCAGGCTGTATTAAATGATCAATCCCGGCGGGATATGTTTATTGCAGTGAACCGGGCCTTCCAACCCGACTCCGTGATGTTTAATACCGCAGATTGGGATGACGGAAGTTACACGGACTTTCTGGCCAAAAAGTTCCAGATAATTGAAGGGGCAGTCGACTGTGGCCATTTTTATCCGGCTATTACGCCTAAATCACAGTCAGATTTTATTGTCGGTATCAGCGCCAAGTCGCTGGCCAGAATGCTACCGGTTATGCATCAGCTGGGTAGTAATAACGTTTTGTATGTACTAGGAAAAATTCCAGCCGCCGTGAAGAACAGCGACGACTTCCAGGCATTACATCAACGTAACGCCATTGTCGAGTTCGGCCTGATCACAGAACACGAGTTGCCAGCGTTTTATCACCAGTGTCATTGTGTGGTGCATGTCGAGGAGTTTGCTGGCTGGGCTAATACTGCCGCTGAAGCAATGGCTTGCGGCGTTCCTCTGGTATGCACTGCTGCAGGGACCCGGGCGTTTGCCAGGCATCAGGAAACCGCGCTTGTGTTGGATGAATTCTCAACGCAAGCATGTGTAAATGCGATTGAGACAGTGGCAAATCAGCCATCTGAGGCCTTGATTCGGGCGGCGGCAGGCCGGTTAGAAATTCAGCGGTTTAACTGGGATGTTTTCTGTGATGAGTTTATGTCATTGCTCTACGATGATGGTCGCGAGCACTACTTGCGGGTACCAGAACTTAATATGTTAGGCAAATGGCCGGTCAGCACTCGAACCGAAGTTCTGCCGATCCTGGCCACGCTGGTGGAAGGCGCCACCATATTAGATGCAGGTTGTGCTGAAGGGTATATCGCACACTTGTTGCTACAGGCGGATTGTCAACGATTAGATGGGATTGAGCTGGATGGTGGCCGAATTTTAACTGCCCGGGCGCTTAGTGCTGATGATGCCAGAGCCAGTTTTATTCACAGTAGCATTGCACCGTGGTCAGAATTTTTAAACCAGCACGAAGATGAATTGTTGGAGCAATATGATGTTGTGTTGTATCTGGCCGTTCATCAACACATTCCAGAGCCTGAGAGAATGGCAACCCTGCAAGGGTTATTAGATCGTGCGTCAAAGTGGTTTGTCTTGCGCGCGCCTGCCAGCCACTATCAACAAAGTGCGTTAGTCAATTTAATCAAAGAATCCGGCTTTAGTTTACACTCCGAGCACTTATCTGATAATCCAGGTGGTGCGGGGCCCATCAGACTCTATGCAAAGGATAACTGATAATGCCGAAAAGAATGGTTGTCTCTTTTCCTAAATCCGGCAGAAGCTGGCTGCGCTATGCCCTCGAATTGACCGACGAAGCAAGCGATATTGTATTTTGTCATGATGAATTCGAATATAACGACGGAGCTAAGCCAGCCCTGAACTTTGATATTGATGTTCGTTATAAAAGGTATGATCGCAGGTCAGACAAAATCGTTTATGTTGACCGTGATACACGGGATACCATTGTCAGCCTGTACAATCAGGTAACCGGACGATTTTCCGATTTTTTTAACTATACCGATGATATTTCGGCATTTATCAGAGATGACTACTTTGGTGTTGATAACCTCATTCGGTTTCAAAAAATATGGCGGATGCTCACACAGCAGAATCACTGGCTGATGATTCGCTACGAAGCAATGCATCACGACTTTGCCGCAGAGCTGAGCAAAGTCTGTGACTACTTTGGGATTAAGATCAGCGATGAGCGACTCACTCACATTGCTGAGATGGCTTCCTTCGACAACATGAAGCAACTGGAGCAGAGCGGTCATTCAAACCGACCCTGGCTGACGCCCAGAAACAGTTATGCAAAAGTCAGAAAAGGTAAAGTAGGCGGTTACGCAACTGAGCTGGCGCCGCCGGATATTGACTATATTGAAGAGCGAATGGCATTTTTCGGTCTCGAAAAAAACATTACTTAGCTCAATACCAAGGTATTAGTTTATATACGTAATGTGAATCCCTCAACTGTGTTTAGGAGTGGCGAATGTTTGTACAAATGCTACACTTAGCGCAGAGGTGAAAGGTATGATTAACTTTAATACAGATAAACCCATGTCGCTGCTTGAGCAAATCCAGCAACGCCAGGATAAACTGTCTGAGAAGCTGGCTTCCGGCAAGCAAGTCAACAGTGCTGCCGACGGCGCTGCCGCGCAGCAGATTATCGACAGGTTAACGTCTGAAGTTGAAGGCGGCCGTCAGGCCGTGAACAATGCTTACGATGGTATTTCGCTCGCGCAAGTTGCTGAGAGCGGATTAGAAGGTATTAACAACGATGTTAATCGTATCCGAGAGTTAACCCTGCAATCAGGTAGCGGTATTCTTAATGATGCCGATCGTCAGGCTATCCAGTCAGAAATATCGCAACTGCAGCAGAATATTTCCCAGACCATTGAACAAACGGAGTTCGCGGGTAAGCCCCTGTTGTCGGATAACGGCTCAATTGATTTTCAGGTAGGCAGTCAGGCGGGTCAGCAAATTAGTGTAGGCACCCGTGATATTGGCAGCGAGTTATCAGACGTTCTCTCAGTCGACATCACCTCACAGTCACTGGAAGATTCACTGGCTGCTGCTGATGCCGCTATCGAAACTGTAGGCGGCGCGCGTGGCGATTTAGGCGCGGTGCAAAACCAGTTCGCCGCCACTGCGCGTAACCTTACCGAAACCAATGTGAATCAGGCCGCTGCTCGAAGCCGAATTCAGGATACGGATTATGCACAGGCCAGTTCTCAGCAAGCCGCCAACGACGTGCAAAATCAGGCGGCACTGACTGTTCAGGCGCAGGCCAATCAGCAGCAGGGTCAGGTACTGAGTTTGCTGAATAACTAAATTGCACAAATTTAACACAAAGGCAGGATTACCTGCCTTTTTTATTGCTAATAATCCGTTTTTTTCATTGCGATTCACATTGTTACCGCTACAATTGCCAAAGCGCTCTATACCAAATTGCATGCTTATTTATGCAAGCTGGTATTATCAACCCTTGGTTTCGGCCGCCAGGCTGTATTGCTGCCAAATCATACAATGTTTACCAACCCGGATGCTGGAAATGTTGATGATTATAAAAATTGTGTCCGATTTTTGACAGTCGCACACACAAAACCGTGGTTTGGTATAAACTAGTAAATATAACAATAGCGTTTGGGGACTGAATGAAGGATATATTGCTTGTTAGTGATAACAATGCATTAAAACAAAATCTGCACACGATCCTGACATTTTTAGGGGAACCGTGTGTTTCACTTTCGGTGTCTGAAGCGCAATCGTTGCTCGAAAACAAATCACCGGTTGCGGTGATCATTGATGTTGAAACCGGCATTGATGCCCTGACGTTAGTCAAAAATTATCCTCGGCATCCGTTTGTAGCCATTAATATGGCCGACCAGCCAGGTGTTAACGTAGGCAATTTGGTAGGGCATATTACTCTGCCTATTACTTATCCTTCACTGACTCAGGCCATTCACCGTTGCCAGGAATATATTCGCAGCCACCCCGTGCGTAACGGCGTAGTACCCACCAAAACCCGGTTATTCCGCAGCCTGGTGGGTAAAAGCGAGCAAATTCAGGGGGTCCGTCGCCTGGTGGAACAGGTTGCGCCAACCGAAGCTACGGTGCTTATTCTGGGCGAGTCGGGGACTGGTAAAGAAGTGGTCGCGCGTAATGTACATTTCCTGTCGGAACGCGGGGATGGCCCGTTTATTCCGGTAAACTGCGGTGCTATTCCTGGTGAATTGCTGGAAAGTGAGTTGTTTGGTCACGAAAAGGGGGCGTTTACCGGCGCTATCAGTGCTCGTAAAGGCCGTTTTGAGCTGGCCGAAGGCGGCACATTATTTCTCGATGAAATTGGCGATATGCCACTGCAGATGCAGGTAAAATTACTGCGCGTTCTGCAGGAAAGAATGTTTGAAAGAGTCGGTGGTAACCGGCCTATACAGTGCGATGTGCGAATCATTGCTGCAACTCACCGCGATCTGGAAAAGATGATTGCGGATGATAAGTTCCGCGAAGATTTATATTACCGTCTTAACGTATTCCCTATCGATAGCCCGGCTTTGCGCGAACGGCGTGAGGATATACCATTATTACTTCAGGAGCTGATCAGTCGCATTCAGGGCGATGGCGTCGAGCCGGTTAAATTTACCGAGCGGGCGATTAGCTCACTAATGGAACATCCATGGTCAGGTAATGTTCGCGAACTGTCTAATTTGGTTGAACGACTAATGATACTGTATCCGGGCCAGATTGTGGATGTGCAGGATCTGCCACAGAAATATCAGTATGGTGATATGGAACGGTTTGAACCGGACTACCCTGAAGAGGTTCTGGAGCGAGAAGCATTTAACGAGCTCTTTGCTGAATCAGCGTCTCAAGATGAAGAGCCCACAGGATCTGAACCGGCGATTAACGGCTATTTACCTGATGAAGGGGTCAACCTTAAAGAGTACCTGTCTGAGCTGGAAATTAATCTTATCCAGCAGGCCCTCGAACAGCAGGAGTGGGTTGTTGCCCGGGCTGCCGATAAGCTGGGAATGCGCCGAACCACGCTGGTTGAAAAGATGCGCAAGTACAATATTCAGCGTGACTAACACCGCGGGCCTGAGTAAGAGTTAACCATTCGGTTAGCTCCATCTCTGTAGGTCAGCGCCGATAACCTCCATTTGTCATTATATTGACAGCGAAGATTTCGTCAAAAACTACTTATCTTATTGAAATTTAATGCCTAAATTTCTGGCACGACTAATGCTAATTCCTTAGCAGTCCAACAAGTGTCTGCAAATTGACGAGGAATGTATGGCATTAAATAGTCGTGTTGCCAATACCGTAGAAGAAGTATCGATAAAGCCGGGGAAAAGCCAGCAGGCAGTGGCCGATTTATCGCTGGTACGCGAAACTGCTCAAACACAGCAGCAGGAACTCGACTCCTTAAGACAACAGGCATCCCGCCTTAACCACCTGTTACAGGTTATGCCTGCCGGGGTTATCGTGCTGGATGGCAAAGGGTATGTCCGGCAAGCCAATGAGCAGGCCTCTCTGTT
The DNA here is from genome assembly GCA_950073835.1 of uncultured Alteromonadaceae bacterium. Lineage (GTDB taxonomy): Bacteria > Pseudomonadota > Gammaproteobacteria > Enterobacterales > Alteromonadaceae > Alteromonas. The sequence continues at coordinate 4,369 of CATMRP010000041.1, read as the reverse complement.
ACTCGGCGAACCGCTCGAAGGTGAGTTGTGGCGAACCATTATTGCCCGCTCTTTTAAACCCCGCGCCGATGATGGTCACGAAGTGTCGTTGTTCGACGGGCGTCGGGTTAAACTGTCTATTACGCCGCTGGTGAATGAACCAGGGCAACTTATCGTGCTTACCGACCTGACGGAAACCCGCCAGTTACAGGCGCGTCTGAGTCACCTGCAGCGCTTGTCCTCACTGGGCAAAATGGTTGCTTCTCTGGCCCATCAAATTCGTACGCCACTGTCAGCGGCAATGCTGTATGCGGCCAATCTGACCCGCAAGAATCTGCAGCCGGAATCCGGCGTTCAGTTTGCGCATAAACTGCAGGACCGACTCAAAGAACTGGAGAGCCAGGTCAACGACATGTTGCTGTTCGCCAAAAGCGGTGAGCAACAGGTCGTTAACGATATCTCAGTGCAAGAACTGTATGAGGCAATTGCGCCGACAGCGCAAACCATTACTCAGAGCCAGGATCAGCTCGTTATCTATAAAGGTCAGCATATTAATGCGTCGATCACCGGTAATCTCACCGCTTTGCAGGGCGCTTTACTTAACCTGATCCAGAATGCCAGTCAGATCAGCGGCAAGGGCAGCGACATTACCGTGCAGTTCAGCGAGCTAAACCGCTGGTTGTGTATCACCATCAGCGACCAGGGACCAGGCATTTCTGACGCCCTGAAAGACAAAATTTTCGAACCCTTTTATACCACTAAAACCCACGGCACCGGTCTTGGCCTGGCCGTAGTGCAGTCGGTGGTCAAAGCACATCAGGGCCGCATTAATGTGGAAAACCTGGCCGATGCAGGCGCCTGTTTTTCTATTATGTTACCCCGCGCATTTGCCAGTGACATGGTAACTGCCGATACTCAACCAGAGGAATAACCCATGCCAAAAACAACTGTATTGATCGTCGAGGATGATGCAGGCCTGCGCGAGGCGCTGGTAGATACGCTGTTACTGGCTGATTATCAGGTGGCTGCCGCCGATTCAGCAGAGCAGGCGATTATGCTGCTCAGTAAACAGCCGGTGGATATCGTGGTAAGTGATATTCAGATGGGCGAAATGAATGGCCTGGCGCTGTTAAAAGCAATTAAAAGCAAAGATGCCAATTTACCGGTGCTGCTGATGACAGCTTATGCCACGGTGGATGACGCAGTAAGTGCCATGCGCGACGGCGCGACCGATTATTTGTCTAAACCTTTCGCTCCTGAAGTTTTACTCAATCTGGTTGGCCGCTATGCACCAGCCCAGAAAGTCGAGTCCCGCCAACCCATTGTTGGCGATAGCAGCAGCCTTGAACTGCTCCAGCTGGCGCGCAAGGTGGCGCGCTCAGAGGCCACCGTGATGGTGTTGGGGCCAAGTGGTTCGGGTAAAGAAGTGTTATCCCGCTATATCCACGACAACTCGCAGCGCAGTCAGTCACCTTTTGTCGCCATTAACTGTGCGGCCATCCCCGAAAATATGCTGGAAGCCACCTTGTTTGGTTATGAAAAAGGGGCCTTTACCGGCGCAGTGCAGGCCTGTCCGGGTAAATTTGAACAAGCCCAGGGAGGCACTTTACTGCTTGATGAAATCACCGAAATGGACCTGGCGCTACAAGCGAAATTATTACGGGTGTTACAGGAAAAAGAAGTGGAGCGCCTCGGCGCGCGCAAAACCATTGAACTGGATGTGCGGGTCATCGCCACCAGTAACCGCGATCTGAAAGAAGCCGTAGCCAGAGGTGAGTTCCGTGAAGATTTATATTATCGCTTAAATGTGTTTCCAATTACCTGGCTGCCATTAGCACAACGGCCAGGGGATATTATTCCACTTGCCGAACACCTGATAAACCGGCATGCGGCCCAGCAGGGGTTAGGACAGTTTAAACTGAGCGCGTCAGCACGCTCTAAACTGTTGCAGCACAGCTGGCCCGGCAATGTCCGTGAACTGGAAAATGTTTGCCAGCGGGCGCTGATCCTATGTGAATCCGAGATGATTGACGCCAGCGACCTGATGATCGAACCAACGAGCGGGCAGTCTTTTATGCCTGTCAGTGAAGCAGACTATGAAGAAGATGACAGTCGCCTGGGCTCAGAGCTGCGTCATCAGGAGCACCAGATCATTCTGGATACCCTGGCGTCCTGCAAGGGTAAACGCAAGGATGTGGCCGAAAAGCTTGGCATTAGCCCGCGCACACTGCGTTATAAGCTGGCGCGTATGCGCGAACAGGGAATCGAAGTGCCGGCCTGATGTCATCATTATCTCAACCTACCGCAGGGCGCTTATTTTAGCGCCCTGTTGCTATTCTTCTCCGATTGCCGTCATAAATTTGGCATAAATACGTAAGTTTCTGATATTAAATGATAATAAAAGTTGGTCTGGTCCTTGCTGTAGATCTCTGTAAGTACTATTAAAGCCATAAATCCGGCACCACCGGACAGGCAATCAACACACATCAGGAGCCGTTATGGACGTTAAAGCCAACAGTTTGTATCAGGAAATGCAGGCTATGATCGCGCAGACTCGTCTGGACGTTAATCCACAGCAAAATCTTGATATTAATACGGAGTTAAATACTTCGAAAAGCGATTTTGCCGCGATGCTGGGTAATGCTGTTGAGAAGGTCAACAGTATGCAACTTGAATCCAAAGAAATGACTCAGCGTTTCGAAATGGGCGATAAATCGCTCAGCCTGGCTGAAGTAATGCTGGCCAAAGAGAAGTCGGGTATTGCATTTGAAGCCACTGTGCAAGTGCGCAACAAAGTGCTTGAAGCCTACAAGCAAATCATGAACATGCCGGTGTAGTGGAGTAACTGACTGTGGCTGAAGCAACGGGAACAAATCTGGCCGTCTCTGACGGGGCGGATTCCGATAACGAGCAAAAATCCGGCTTTATGGACACCATTGGCAATACCGACATGGTGCGCCAGATGACGCTGGTGGTGGTACTGGTGATCAGTGTGGCCATCGCCATTTTTGTTGTGGTGTTTATTCAGGAGCCTGACTACCGTCCGCTGGCGAAAATGGACACCGAAGAGCTCATCGAAACCCTCGATTATCTTGATGCCAATCAGATTGAATATCAGTTGGAAGGTAACATCGTTCATGTCCGGGTCGACGAATACCAAAAAATTAAACTGGGTATGAGCCGTGAAGGTCTGGCGCAGGCCGAACAGGCTGGCAGCGATATCATTATGCAGGATATGGGCTTTGGTGTGTCACAGCGGGTTGAAATGGAACGCCTGAAACATGCCCGTGAAATGCAGGTGGCAGCAACCATTGAAGATATGGCCAGCATCAAGAAAGCCCGGGTCCTGCTGGCATTACCGAAAGAAAACGTGTTTGCCCGGCGTGAGAAAAAAGCCAGTGCAACAGTTGTGCTTACTGCCACACGTGGCTCGGCGATTACCGGCGAAGAAGTTGATGCAGTGGTCGATATCGTGGCATCTGCGGTGCAAGGGATGGAACCTGAGCGAGTCACCGTTACCGATAGCAACGGCCGTTTACTTAACTCCGGCTCGCAAAATTCAGTGAGTGCCAGAGCTCGTAAGGAATATGAAATTGAGCGCCAACGTGAAAGCGAGTACCAGGAAAAAATTGATGCTATTTTAATTCCCGTGCTGGGCATTGGTAACTATACCGCGCAGGTGGATGTCAGCATGGATTTTACTGCGGTAGAACAAACTCAGCGCCGTTATAACCCGGATTTACCTGCCGTGCGCAGTGAAATGGTGGTTGAGGAAAACTCAGTAGGCTCAGTGGCTGCAGGTATTCCCGGCGCTATCAGTAATCAGCCGCCATTGGACTCAAACATTCCTGAAAACGCCATCGGCAATGGTCAGGTTGCACCTGTCCCAGGCAGAACTACCAAAGAGTCAACCCGTAACTATGAGCTCGACACCACCATTAGCCACACCAAGCAACAAACCGGCGTGATCCGTCGGCTGAGTGTATCAGTGGCCGTGGACTATCAGCAAGCCACAGCTGAAGATGGCACCGTTACCAGCGAAGCCCGCAGCCAGGAAGAGTTACTTAGCATTCGCCGTTTACTCCAGGGGGGTATAGGCTTCGACGTTACCCGTGGTGACAGTCTGGAAGTGGTCAGCATGCCGTTCAGCCGCATCGATGCCGGTGATATGGAAGAGTTACCACTTTGGGAACAACCTTTCTTTATGCCTATACTTAAGTGGGTGATGGGCGGACTGGTTGTTATCACGCTTATCTTTGCCGTCATCAGACCGATGTTGTCAAAACTGATCAATCCGGCAGATAGCCAGGGCTCGGATGAATTCGATGCCGATGAAGGATTGGATCTGGGTGATGATACCATTAACATGCTGTCCAGCGAGTTTGATGCC
>CATMRP010000040.1 GCA_950073835.1 uncultured Alteromonadaceae bacterium | reverse complement strand
GGACACACGAAGTAAATTGCGCCGGCGGCGGTAACAATGAGCAACAGTGCTATACAGACGATCCGGCAAACTCTTATATCGCCGATGGTATGCTGCATATCGTTGCACTGCCTGCAGAGGAAGGGGCTGAAAAGCCTTATACGTCTGCCCGGTTAAACACCCGTTATAAAGCTGATTTTAAATACGGCCGTTTTGAAATGCGCGCCAAACTGCCTTCAGGGCAGGGCAGTTGGCCGGCATTCTGGATGCTGCCTACCGACTATGTGTATGGCGGTTGGCCGAAGTCCGGCGAAATAGACATTATGGAAGCGGTTAACCTGAAAGTGGCCGACGAAGAAGGGAATGTTGAGTCTAACATCCACGGTACCCTGCATTATGGTCGCGACTGGCCAAACAATGTGAACTCCGGTAAGGCTTATGAGTTCCCGGCAGACATGAATCCGGCTGATGATTTCCACACCTATGCTATTGAATGGCAGGAAGGGGAAATTCGCTGGTATGTGGATGGTTACCTTTATGCCACCCAGCGTAAATCCACAGTTCGCTATAACGCCAATGGTGAAGCCGTAGGCCTGAGTCACCGAGGCTGGTTTGCTGAGTATTACGATCAAATCACCGGTGAGTTAACCACTTTCTGGAATAACGCGCCATTCGATCAGGAATTCCACCTGTTACTGAACCTGGCGGTAGGCGGTGACTGGCCTGAAAACGTCAATAACATGGGTATCGACGCTGAAGCGTTTGCCAGTGGTCAGGAATACGTTATCGATTATGTGCATGTATATGAATGTGCTTCTGATCCGGACAGCGGTAAAGGCTGTGAAACCATCCGCCCGGGTTACGAAAGCCTGGAAGATGCGTTGGTTGAAGGTGAAGCACCTATCCCATCACCACCGTCAAGCGGGGTAGTGCAAAATTTAACTATCTTTAACGATGCAGCCAATCCTAACTGGCCTGCCTGGGACTGTTGTGGCGGTTCAACGCCAATGATCGTTGAAGACCCAGACATGGGCGCTGTGTATGAATTCATGGTAGGCGCATCGCCAACGGTTAACGGTTTTATCAGCCGTGATGAGTTTATTACCGACGAAAACGGTCAGGCGTCTCCTTTTGATGGCTCTGGCATGCTGGAAACCGGCGTGATCTCGTTTGATATGAAGATCGTTTCGGCGCCATCCAGTCCGGACGCTGCCTGGTTATTTAAGGTGGAGAGCAACAATGCGTCGAGCTTTGCTGAACTGCCACTGGCTGACAACCGCGACGGTGTAACGCCAGTGGTTGGTGAATGGCAAACCTATGTGTTCCCATTACAGATGCTGGCCGATCTGGGGCTGGATGTTAGTGCGATCGACGTGCTGATGGTGTTCCCATCCTGGGGACTGGGTGAAGGTGCCGTTTACCAAATGGATAACGTTGAAATTACCGCGCCATCACCAGAAGTAGTGTTCTTTGCCGACGGTGAAAACCCGGATTGGGTAATGTGGGACTGCTGTGGCGGCTCTATGCCTACTGAAGAACTTGACGATGATGAACATGGTCTGGTTGCGCAGTTCTCTATTGGCGAAGCGCCAACGGTTATGGGCTTTATTACCCGCGGTGCCAATGGTGGTGGTGATACACCGTTTGATGCCAGTGCCATTTTAGAAACCGGTGTTCTGGAATTTGAAATGAAAGTGGTTGATGCGCCGTCAAGCCCGGATGCCACCTGGTTAATGAAACTGGAAGCCAATGAAGCCGCGAGCGCTGTGGAATTGCCACTGACCGACAGCCAGGAAGGTGTTGCCCCGGTGACCGGCGAATGGCAGACCTATACCTTTAAACTATCTGATTTATCAGCCGCTGGCCTGGATGTTAGCGCCATTGACGTGCTGATGATTTTCCCAGCCTGGGGAACCGGTAATGGTGCGGTGTACCGTGTGGATAATGCCCGCATCTACGACCCGTCTGCGGAGTCTGCCAACGGCATTAAACTGTTCGAAGATGTAGCCGCCGATGGCTGGTCTATCTGGGATTGCTGTGGTGGTTCTACACCAACCGTAGAGACAGACGAAGACGACAGCAAAGGGGCCGTAGCACAGTTCATCATTGGCTCGCAACCAACGGTAATGGGCTTTCTGGCCGATGACGGCGTGTCTTACGACGCTTCCGCTCTGCTGAGCACCGGTGTGGTTCGCTTTGACATGAAAGTGGTCTCTAACCCGTCTGATCCGGACTCAAGCTGGTTATTCAAAATTGAATCTACCGGTGCGGTAAGCGCTGTTGAACTGCCACTGACTGACAGCGTGGAAGGCGAAGCGCCAGTACTGGGTCAATGGCAAACCTACACCTTTACCTTGCAACAGTTATTCGATGCTGGCCTGGATATCAGTGACATTAATGTCCTGATGGTCTTCCCGGCCTGGGGAACGGGTGACGGCGCCGTCTACCGTATCGATAACGCAGAAATCGCTGCCGAGTAATGCAGCTGGTCGCAGGTGCCGCAGCCAACAGGCCGGTACCTGCACAAGGTAAAGAATAAAACGTGAGTATCGTACTATGAACTACACAACATTTAATAAAAATCGTCTGGCCATAGCCGTAGGGCTATTGCTGGGCACCGCAGGTCAGGCAGCCTTCGCGCAGGAAGCGAACGAGTCTGAACAGGATCCGTCGGTAGAAGTTATCGAAGTGCAGGGGATCCGTGGCAGTTTAATTCGTGCAATGGATATCAAGCGCAGCACCCCGGGTGTAATGGATGCGATTTCAGCGGAAGAAATGGGTAAATTCCCTGACTCTAACCTGGCTGAATCACTGCAACGTATTACGGGTGTATCGGTAAGCCGTGCCAATGGTGAGGGGAGTGAAATCACCGTGCGTGGTTTTGGCCCGGGCTTTAACCTTATTACCTTAAATGGTCGTCAGATGCCGGGTACGGGTTTTACCCGTTCTTACAGCCTGCAGCATCTCTCTTCTGAGGGCGTCAGTGCCCTTGAAGTGTACAAAACGGCTAAAGCCGAACTGCCAAGTGGTGGTTTGGGTGCCACGGTAAATATCGTTACCTCAAAGCCATTGCAGCAACCGGGACAGCGTTATTCTTTTATGGCCAAGGCACTGCATGATACGTCTGTAGTGGAAGGCGATGATGTAACGCCTGAAATCGCGGGTATTTACAGTAATACTTTCAACGATGACAAACTGGGATTTGCGGTAAGCTTCTCCCATTATCAGCGTGACTTCCAGCGTCAGCAGGCCAATATTCAGGGCTGGCAGGCGAATGTGGATTTGCCGGAATTTAACGAAGCAACCATGATTGACCCGCGCGCCGTGGATGATGAAGGCAACCGTATTGGTAATCACTTTTTCCCTAAAGATATGAACTACGGTATCGACAATGTGGAAAACGACCGGACCAATGCCCAGTTGACATTCCAGTATGCGCCTAACGACGATATTACCATGACACTCGACTATACCATGACTAATGCGATTGTGGGTCTGGAGAGTGTTGGCTGGGGGATCTGGAATGAATTTGGCGGTAACATTAACGGTTACGAGCTGGATGAAAACGGTACGGCAATTTATGCGGATATTGGTGGGAACGACGGCTCGTTTACTGCTTTTCGCGAAACCACCGAGGTGGATGCCCGTTCAATCGGTCTGAATATCGATTGGCAGGTGACTGACGATCTGAAATTCAATATTGATTATCACGATTCCAGCAATGAAATCGATAACGGTGCAGACGACGGCATGGGCAGCAATGGCCAGATCATTCTGGGTTCCGATAAACTCATTACCAAAATCTACGACTATCGTAACGGTGAAGTACCGTCTGCTTTTATCAGATGGCAAAACGGTACTAACGAGTTAATGCCAAGTGAAATCGACTCTAACTTCAGTCAGTTTATTCACTCGCCGGGTGAATCAAATGTAGAACAGCTGCAGTTTGACGGCGAGTGGTATAACTCTAAATTTGATATCCCCATGCCGGTGGTTAAATTTGGTTTTGCCCGCACCGAACAAACTATGTATGGCACCAATGCGTGGAGCGGTCTGCGTGGTGGTCCGGGCTTTAACCCGTCGTTCCCGGAGATCTTCCCGGACAGCATGTTTACCCGTCATGATACGGGGAGCTTCCTGGATGAGTTTGCCGGTGGTGGCGCTAATCTGATGCCTAACTATTACTACACCTACGACTTCGACGAAGCCGTAGCGCGTCAAATGGCCTACCTGACCGAAGACATTGTGGGCGCCGATGCTTATGTAGCTGATGCTTACTTCAATGGCATTACGGGTGAGAGCGAAGTAGAGGAAGTGACCAACAGTATTTATGTTCAGACCGAATGGGAATTTGAAATTGGTGATTATCCGGCGCAGTTAATTGCCGGTGCCCGCTACGAAGAAACAGATGTAACCAGTACCGTACGTCAGCGTGTTGAACAGCAGGTAAACTGGGTTGCAGCCTCTGAGTGGATCATGCAGTACGAAGAAGGCGGTACCGCCAACTACCTGACCCAGGAAGGCTCACACGACGTGTTCCTGCCGTCGATCGACTTCCGTCTGGACGTTACCGATGAGTTACAGGCACGGGTATCATGGGGTAAAACCATGTCACGTGCACCATTAGGCTTCTTAGCCGGTGGCCGTGCCCTGAGTGGTAGCCCTAAACCAGGTTCACGGACGGGCTCACAGGGTAACCCGAACCTGTTACCGTTTGAGTCGACTAACCTCGATTTAGCCCTTGAGTACTACTACGGTGAAGCAAGTTACGCGTCAATCGTATGGTTTAAGAAAGACGTTGATAACTTCATTCAGACCACGATTACCGAAACCACCATTGATGGCTTGTACGATATCTACAATGGTCCGCGCTATCAGCAGGCGATTGCTGATATTGAAGCCCGCGGTGAGCAGGCAACCAGCACCGCGATCTTCGATCAGATGCTGGCCAACGGTCATGGCAATGCCGATAATCAGATTGAGCCAAACAGCAATGATCCATTGATTGTGTGGAATGTCAGCCAGCCCAATAACACCGATGCAAAATCGGTTGATGGTGTGGAAGTAGCGCTGCAGCACATGATTGGTGAAACCGGTTTTGGTTTCAACGTGAATGCCACCTTTGTTAACGATGATGTGGAGTTTGACGTAGACAGTCTTACTCAACAGGCGCCACTAACCGGTTTGGGCGACTCAGCTAACCTGCAGGCGTTTTATGAAAAAGACGGTCTGTCAGTAAAGGTAACTTACGCCTGGCGTGATGATTACCTGTTAGGCGTTGGTCAGGCTCAGGGCTCTGCTGATGCACCACCACAGTTCTTTAAAGACTATGGTCAGGTGGATATGAGTATTAACTACGATATTAATGAAAACCTCACGGTGTTCTTTGATGCGCTGAACCTTAACAACGAGACCGAACAGGGCTATGGTCGCTATGAAGAGCAGTTCCTGTTTGCCCGTCAGTATGGCACACGCTATGCGCTGGGTGTTCGTTACGGATTTAACTAATCAACCTCCCAACCAACCTGTGGAGAGTTAGTAATAGCTCTCCACTGATTAGGGGCTGTTGATCTTTGCTGTACACTTTTGCAGCAGTCTGTGTATCATTTAGACAAGGCGACTGTTTGCAGGTCTAGTGGGCTAAATCAAAAACAGTCAACACAGTATAAATGATACACAGGCGCTGCCCGAAGGGGTCGTCATGAAAGCATTTTACTCATTGTCACAGCCCTTTGACGTAGAACAACTATGCCTTCAGGACTGCTCCGCGATTAAAATGCTTTCATATAGACCAAAAATCGTACAGCAAAGATCAACAGCCCCTAGTTAAAGGTTATCGGGACAGTGGGTACTGAATCCGGCAATTTACCTTGCTAGCTTTATAATAACTATAAGTGCGTTAATAATTTACCCGGCCTGTGCCGGGTTCTTTTATGTCTGAATGGCGCTACAACTTAATCAAAGACAGCAATGGTCTGACGGCTGAGAGCGATTACCCGCTCTTTATCGTCCCAGATAGTCGCTTCGGTGTGAGCATAACCACCATTGGCGAGTTTGGTATCCACCTGATAACCAAACCAGGGATTTTCGTTACTTAGCGCAAACGGTTGCACCAGTTCAATATCCCAACTCACGGTGCTTACCGGTGCCGGTAGTTTGAGCTGTTGAATGATGGCTGGCGGCCAGGCATCAATCAGAGATATCAGGTGAGTGTAATTAAACTCACTGACGGCCTCTTTAAAGCGCATCCAGCCATGGTAATGACTGTGCTTACTCCAGCTGAACGGGATCTGGCCTTGCTCGATAGCCAGTTCGTAGTGCCGGAAGAAGCGGGGGGTCACCTTAGGGATTTGCGGAATAAACTTGGCTTTTTGCGGCAGTTTCATCGAATGGACGGGGAGTTTATCCACCTGTATTTTTGAGCTGCGTTCGACCCCGAAACAGGCCTGTACACAAACACAGACTTTACCATCCTGCTGCAGCCTGGCCAGGTATTGCGACATGTTGCGCCCCGAACGTAACTTCTCAACAATAAGCTCCAGTGGTTTATCGAAACTTACCGGTCCGACAAAGTTAGTGTGATAAGCGCGTAAGCTACGGTCCTTATCCACCACCTGTGCCAGAGCGTGGTGCAGGAAGCCAGCAGTGATACCACCAAATGCCGTGCGCCCCTGACCCCAAGTGTCGGGCAGGCCAGGGTGGGTCATCAGCCACTCATTATCGTTAATGGTAGTTACGTCGGAAGTCAGGGCTAATAGTTTGTCTATGTGCATACAGAGTTCAACATCAGATAAATAGGATGGTATTATCCCGGCTCGCTGGCCGCGTTTCGACTTATTCTTAATGATATTCCGCTATAAGTCTGCTTGTTAATGTATTTGTATCACAGGTGATGTGTGAACCCTAATTCTGTTACCCCCGCTGTAAAGCCTGATCGTTATCGGTATTACGTGTTGCTGATGCTCACGCTGGTATACGCGTTTAATTTTATCGACCGTCAGATCATTGGTATTTTATCACCGTTTATTAAGCAGGATTTAGGACTGGATGATGCCCAGCTAGGCTACCTCAAAGGGATTTATTTTGCGGTGTTGTATACCGTTATGGGTATTCCGGTGGCCTGGCTGGCAGACCGCTACAGCCGCGTTAATATCATTGCCGTATCGCTAACTTTATGGAGTGGTTTTACGGCACTGTCGGGTCTGGCGGGCAACTACCTGCAACTGGCCTTATACCGGATTGGTGTGGGGATTGGCGAAGCCGGCGGTACGCCACCTGCGCACAGTATGATTGCTGATCTCTTTGCCCCGAAAGAGCGGGCCACGGCCATGGCGCTTTATGCGCTTGGCATTCCCTTTGGCATTATGCTGGCGTATCTGGCCTCAGCTTATGTGCTCAGCGGAGGCCAGGCTAACTGGCGTTCGGTAATGATAGCAGTGGGGTTACCCGGCATTGTACTGGCTATTGTGCTTAAACTTACTGTAAAAGAGCCTGTTCGCCAGCAAACCGAACAAGAGCGGCAGCGACCCCTGCTCGATAGTCTTGTTGAGCTGCTTAAAACGCCGAGTTGGTGGGGTATGGTACTGGGCATTACGTTGTCGTCGTTTGCTAACTATGCCGTGATTGGCTGGCAGATGGATTACTTCGTCCGGCGTTTCAGCGAAGTGGACATTGTCTGGTTACTGGTAGTGTTTGGCGTTATCAACGGTACCTTGTATGCCATTGGCGTGTGGGCTGGTGGCGTTATTGCCGATAACTGGGGTCGTAGCAATCCTGGCGCTTATGCGCGCCTGCCAGCCCTGGCGCTATGCGTTGGTGTGCCGGCTTTTATGCTGGCTATTCACAGTGAAACACTGTGGGTGGCGATCGCTGGTTTTACCTTATTGCAGGTCACCAGCGGTACTTATTTCGGGCCGTGTTTCGCCATGGCACAAACGCTGTCGCCAGCTAATTGCCGGGCAATGTCTACCGCATTATTTTTCTTTGTTCTGAATCTGATTGCGCTGGGCGGTGGGCCAACGTTTGTCGGCGTGCTGAGCGAGCACTATACGGCGAGTTTAGGTGAACTTGAAGGGTTGGTAGCCGCACTTGACTGGCTGGCTGTACCATTTTTGTTATCAATACTGGTGTTTGGCTGGACGTCGTTAAAGTTACCGCAGGACCTGGCTAAGCGCCAGGCCCTGAGGTAGTAGCATTAACCTAAGGCGGTACCGCCCACGGGTTGACCGAGCATTTCGCGGGTCACCAGCACGACACCTTTATCGGATACACGGAAACCGCGGCGACGGTCTTCTTCGTGGTCGTAACCTATAACGGTCCCCTCCGGGATCACGCAGCCACGATCGATGATCACCTTGCGCAATTTACAGTGACGCTTAATTTCCACGTCTGGCAGGATTACGGCTTCCTCAATCAGGCCATAAGAGTGGACCCGGACATTTGAAAAGCACAACGAGCGACGCAGGGTAGAACCAGATATAATGCAGCCACCTGAGACCACCGAGTTAATGGCTTCACCACGGCGGTCATGGTCTTCCCAGACAAATTTCGCTGGCGGTAATTGCTCCTGATAAGTCCAGATTGGCCATTTACGATCGTACAAATTAAGCGCTGGAACCGGCGCTACCATTTCCATATTGGCTTCCCAGAAAGAATCCAGCGTGCCCACATCACGCCAGTAAACATGTTCGTTTTCACTGCTTTGGAAAGGATAAGCAAATACGTCGTGGTCTTTGATAATGCTGGGTATAATGTCTTTACCGAAGTCGCGCTCAGAGCCTGAAGTTTCAGCATCGCGCGCCAGTTGCTCAAACAGAAACTCTGTATCAAAGACGTAGTTACCCATAGAAGCCAGACATAAATCCGGTTCGTTAGGCACCGGGTCCGGGTTAGCTGGCTTTTCGGTAAAACCTTTAATGCGATAGTCTTCATCGACCGACATGACACCAAATGCGCCGGCTGCTTCTTCCAGTGGCACCTTCATACAGCACACCGTCATTTTGGCACCGGTTTCGACATGGCGGGCCAGCAGGTTGGCGTAGTCCATACGATAAATATGATCGCCGGATAAAATCATCACGAATTTAGGCAATTCATCACGGATAATATCGATGTTCTGAAATACCGCATCGGCGGTGCCTTCGTACCAGTTTTCCGAAAAGCGCTGTGAGGCTGGCAGAATTTCCACCGACTCGCCCAGTTCCTTTTTAAAATGCCCCCAACCGCGCACCAGATGGCGGATAAGCGAGTGAGACTTATACTGGGTAACGACGCCTATTCTGCGAATACCCGAATTAATGCAATTAGACAACGGAAAGTCGATGATGCGGAATTTGCCACCAAAATAGAGTGCTGGTTTGGCTCGCCAGGTGGTCAGTTCGTGTAATCGAGACCCCCGGCCACCGGCGAGAATCAATGCATAAGTATCGCGGGTAAGATTACTGATATAACGAGGGCTCTTGTCGGACATTCTGTTTCTCCATCGACGCGCTGTGTGGTAACGGCTAATGCCGGCCGGTCTGAACGACCGTATCCAATTTTTTAAGGATAGGGTATTTGTAATTAAATTACATTATTTTTCACCATCTTACGCCTTGAATAATAAATGCTCAAGCGCTGCAGGTGTAAATAAATGTTAATTTAATTGTGGTAATAATGTTAATTAAAAATGGGAGCCTGTACAGAGAAACTCGCAGGCCGGAATTTTTACAGAAATAGCAGTTTAGGGCAGTTACAGCGCAAAGATGAATTTTAGTGTGTTCAGATTATACTTAAAAGAGCGCTGGAATGTGCCTGTGGGACATTGATAGTGCAAAGCGAGCAAGAGTACCGGGTGATTAACCGTAAAGCATTGTGCGCTGCAAAAGGAGTAATTTTATTGGTTTTACCCAGGCTTTAGCGACGAAAGCAGCTGGCCAGGTGCTCACTTTATGCATGATAAATCTTTATTTGATTTCGTTAATACAAAAAACACTGTGAAACTCTCATTTTGTTAAATTAATGTTATAATTGGCCAGGGTGTTGTCAACGGGAGACGGTATGTGGGGCAGTAAATGGTTTATAAATCTGTTTATTGTGGCTTTTTTAGTCATTCTGACCGGGCTTTTCCTGCCAGATGAATTTCACATTGAGCAATCCATCGAAATAAATGCCCCCGCTGATAAAGTCTATGCTGCCATTGTAGATTTACGAAAGTGGGAGCAGTGGGGAACCTGGTTCCAGAAGGATAGCAATGCTGTTATTACCTACGACGGTCCGGATCGCGCCATCGGTATGCGATCCCGCTGGAGCAGCGAAATTATAGGCCGCGGCAGTATCGAAATTACCGCTTTGCAGTTTAACCGGCAACTGATTTACAGCGTGAACAATGAGACGCAGGGCATAAAGGCACATGGCGAAATGCGACTTAAACCCCAGGATAACAGCACGATGTTGATCTGGAGCAGTCGGGGTAATGTTGGAATCAATATAATTGACCGCTATAAGCTGCTGTTTTTTGATGACAAACTCGGCAAAGATATTCAGGTGGGCCTGGAAAACATCAAAACCCTGGTTGAGAATAGGATTGAATAGCTGCGTGCTGTTAGCCTTTAGTACTGTTGTGCCTGTTTGGGGGATCTCAAATCTGGCTTTCGGCGTATACTACAGCCAAATCAATTACTAAGGCGGTCGAAAGGGGGGCTTTCAGACCGGGGACTGCGCTGTGAACTCTGCTAAACGTCGCTTAATTGCCAGTCTGGCCAGCACCAAACTGGCCGATCTGCTTATTTCAGCTAAAACCACTCTTCCGGCCCTGATGCTGGCCTTAGGGGCGCCTGCCTGGATGATTAGCTGGCTGGTGCCTATCCGAGAGTCGGGTGCTTTACTTCCCCAGGCTGCCATTGGTGTGGTGCTGCGCCACTATGCAGCGCGTCATCATGTCTGGCGCTTGGGCATGGTAGTGCAGTCGTTTTCCCTGCTAGCCATTATCCTTGGCGCTTCCTGGTACGACGGCATGACCGGGGGATGGTTTGTGCTTGGTGGCCTGTGTTTGCTGAGCTTAGGCCGTTCGGCTTGTTCGCTGACCATGAAAGATATTCAGGCAGACGTGGCCGAGCAAGGCGACAGGGGTAAATTGTTGGGGATTGCTTCTACCACCTCGGGCGTTTTAACGTTAATTATCGCAGTACCACTGGTGTATTTTGCTGACCAGTTGGGTGAAACCCTGATTTTCGGTTTGCTCATCGGCGCGGTGTCCGCCATGTTGCTCGGTCTGTTTATTTTATTACCGCTGAAAACCTGCGTTGAAGTGGACGAGAATAAAAACCGGGGCGGTCACAGCTGGTGGGATTTCGATGCCATAGTGTACAAGTTTATTGTGGTGCGGGGGCTATTTGTTCACAGCGCATTGGTGGCGCCATATTTTATGCTCGAAACTGAACAGGAAGCTGCCAGCCTGTTACCCTTTTACCTTGGTGCGCAGGCAGCAGCGACCATGCTTTCTTCGTTTGTCTGGGGCAGTGTGGCCGATTACAGCGCCAGGCTTACTCTGCAAATGGCTGGCGTGCTGGCGCTAATCGCTTGTGGTGGTTTATTATTTTTGCCTGGTCATTCGCTGTGGATTTCCGGCGGTTTGTTTTTTGTGCTGGCAGTTGCGCACACTGGTGTGCGCACAGGCCGTAAAACCTACAGTCTGGATGTTAAAGACGGTCAGCAACGCACTGAGCTGGTGGCCTTCAGTAATACAGCAATAGGGCTTATTTTACTGGGGTTTGGTGCATTGTATGCCGCACTCAAAGCGGCCTTTGATATCAATATAGTAGCCACTATGGCGGTTATGCTACTGGTGGGGATTGGACTGAGTTTTATTCTGCCGAAAGAAAAGCGGTGAGCGACCTGACCACATCGTCTGGCCGCCACAAGCCTTACTCACACTGTGAGGTTAAATCACGTTGTGGTGTTTGGCCAGCAACGCTCTCATTGTCCGTGACGCGGGCTCACGGTTGAGGTGGTCAAATATCAGGGTAGACGCGGCCACCAATGCGTTAATATCAACGCCGCAATCGATACCCATGCCATTTAGCATATACACCACATCTTCGGTGGCAACATTACCGCTGGCACCGGCAGCGTAAGGGCAGCCGCCCAAGCCGCCGGCGGCCGAATCAATCACACTGATCCCATGTTGTAAGGCAACCAGAATATTGGCCAGCGCCTGACCGTAGGTATCGTGAAAATGCACAGCCAGTTTCGCTGCGGGGAGGGTTTTTAATAAAGTACCCAGTAACCGCGCTGTCTGACCCGGTGTGCCGGTACCTATGGTGTCGCCCAGGGAGATTTCATAGCAGCCCTTGTCGAGCAATGTCTGGCTCACCGCCAGCACGGCATCCGGGCTAATAGCGCCCTCATAGGGGCAGCCCATCACACAGGACACATAGCCACGAACCCGCAGGTTATGCTGGCGGGCTAAATTGAAGACCGGTTCAAAACGTTCCAGACTTTGCGCAATCGAGCAGTTAATATTGCGCTGAGAAAAGCTCTCAGAGGCGGCGGCAAATACCGCGACCTCATCGACGCCGGCATCGATAGCCGCCAGCATGCCTTTTTCATTTGGCGTGAGCGCACTGAAGGTTGCGTCTGTGCGTTGCGGTAAGCCGTTAAATACTGCTGCGCTGTCGGCCATTTGTGGTACCCATTTGGGCGATACAAAACTACCGGCCTCTATGCGTTTGAGTCCGGCGCGCAACAACCCGTCTATAAACGCCAGCTTTACCGGCAGGTCGATGACCGAAGCTTCATTTTGTAAACCGTCACGGGCGCCTACTTCAACAATGCTGACCTGCTGCGGATAATTACTCATCAGCGACAAACTCCAGCAGGGCTGCGCCACCGTCAACCATATCGCCGGCCTGGTAATAAAACTCAGCGACTTCACCGTCGGCCGGGGCTTTTACGTTATGCTCCATTTTCATCGCTTCCAGGATCAGCAGTGAGGTGCCTTTTGTTACTTTACTCCCAGGCTCTACCAAAAGCTTGACCACAGTACCATTCATGGGCGCAACGCATTCATTTTCGTGGCTATCTTCATGCTGGCCGAAATCCGGGCGTTGCAACGCAAAGGGCAGGGCACTGGCACCATCAAACAGCACCCAGCCGTCAGCACTGTCCGGGCAAACGGTAAAGCGGCGCTGATAATTATTGACGGTAAGGTTGAGAGTTTCATTCTGCCAGTCGCCACTCACCTGCCAGTGGTTGTCCTCACAGGTTACGGTTAGCTGCTCTTGATCCGCGGTTACCGAAAGCAGATAGGCTTTGTCCTGACACTGCAGTGCCAGATAGTGCTGGCGCTGATGATTTAAGCGGAAACCTTTGAGCCCTTCATCACCCAGAGGCGCGCTATCAGACTGCATGGTCTGAAACAGGCAAAACGCCATAGCGGGCAGATAATCGGTATCAAACGCCCGGGGCGCCAGGGCCTCACTGTGCTTGGCGATGAAGTGCACCGTTAACCTGGCGGCGGCAAAATCAGCGTTTTCCAACACCCGGTGCACATAGGGTAAATTGGTGGTCACGCCGGTAACCCGGGTTTGTTCCAGGCAGTTGAGCATTTTTGCCAGTGCCTTTTCGCGGTTATCGCTATAGGTGATGAGCTTTGCCAGCATGGGATCGTAATGCACGCTAACCGTATCACCTTCGGTAAAGCCGGTATCGACCCGCACGCCGTCGCCCTCAGCCGGGAAACGTAAGCGTTTCAGTAAACCGGTGGATGGCAAAAATTCGTTATCCGGGTCTTCGGCGTACAGCCTTACCTCAAAGGCATGGCCATTGCAGCGTAATTGCTGTTGAGTTTTCGGCAATGGCTGACCGGCGGCCACCGCAAGTTGCCAGGCCACTAAATCCTCGCCGCTGACCATCTCCGTAACCGGATGTTCTACCTGCAGACGGGTATTCATTTCCATAAAGTAAAAATCATCGCCGTCGAGCAGAAACTCAACGGTGCCAGCACCCACATAGTTAATGGCTTTAGCTGCGGCGAGGGCACTTTCGCCCATTTGCCGACGCACGGTATCGCTAATGCCGGGGGCCGGTGCTTCCTCTATGATTTTCTGATGGCGGCGCTGTACTGAGCAATCGCGGTCGAACAGGTAGACACCATTACCGTGCTGATCGCAAAAGACCTGAATTTCCACGTGGCGGGGCTCGGTTAAAAACTTTTCGACCAGCATCAGATCGTCGTCAAAACTGGCTTTTGCCTCCCGTTTTGCACCGTCCAGTGCAGCCTGAAAATCAGCCTCGGTCATTACCTGACGCATCCCTTTGCCACCACCGCCAGCAGCGGCTTTAAGCATCACCGGAAAACCAATCCGACGGGCTTCGGCAAGTAGATATTCAGCACTTTGTTCGTCGCCATGATAGCCGGGCACCAGTGGTACTCCGGCGTCTTCCATTATTTGCTTGGCTCGGGATTTTGAACCCATGGCTTCAATGGCACCGGCTGGCGGGCCAATAAAAATAATCCCTTTCTGTTCACAGCGTTTGGCAAAGGTGGCATTTTCCGACAGAAAACCATAGCCCGGATGGATGGCATCCGCGCCGCACTGTTTGGCCGCTGCAATGATCTTATCCTGCACCAGATAGCTCTGACTGGCCGGGGCAGGGCCAATAGCAACGGCTTCATCGGCTTGTTTTACATGCATGGCATGCTGGTCAGCTTCTGAATACACGGCTACAGACCGGATATGTTGCTGACGTGCCGTAGCGATAATCCGACAGGCAATCTCGCCACGGTTGGCAATCAGTACTTTTTTAATGTTTTTGGTGACTGACATGATTTACTCCTTTGACCCTGCAGGTGACCAGTTAGGCGATCGTTTTTGCAAAAAGGCGTTAAGGCCTTCCTGACCTTGCTCCGACACGCGGATCCGAGCAATCCAGTCGCTGGTGAGCGCACGCATGGACTCATCAATAGGCTGGCCGGCCACGGTATTCACCAGTAATTTGGCCTGGCTGACAGCCTCGGGGCTGTTGTAGCGCAGGGTGTCGGTTAGTTGCTCGATGGTAGCATCGAGCTGGTCTTCACTGACCGCTTCGCTGATCAGGCCTAAACGACGGGCACGGCGGGCCGTAAACACTTCGGCGGTCATAAAGTAACGCTTAGCAATGCGCTTGCCCATGGCTTCGATAACGTACGGACTGATGGTGGCCGGAACCAGGCCGATTTTAGCTTCGCTTAGGCAAAACTTGCTGAGCTTGCAGGCAATGGCAATATCGCAACAGGCAATCAAGCCTACCGCACCGGCGTAGGCCGCACCCTGCACCCGCGCAATGGTCGGTTTGGGCAGGGTATACAGAGTATGTAACATGGTCGCAAGGTGCATGGCATCGGCGCGGTTTTGCGCTTCGGTATAGCCGGCCATTTTCTGCATCCAGTTTAAATCGGCACCGGCACTGAAGTTTTTACCGTGACTGGCCAGAACCACAACCTTCACGGCTGGATCGTTACCGGCGCGTTCAAAGCTGGCGGTTAACCCGGCAATCATGTCTTCATTAAAGGCATTGTGTTTATCGGCGCGGTTAAGCGTAATGCGTGCCACGCCTTGTTCGTTAACCTCATATAATACGTGTTCGGTCATCATCTCCCCCTACATTCTGAATACGCCAAACTGCGTATCCTCGATGGGCTTATTGAGACTGGCGCTTAGTGCTAAACCCAGTACCTTGCGGGTATCCACCGGATCGATTACGCCATCGTCCCACAAACGGGCAGAGGCATAATAAGGGTGGCCTTGCTGCTCGTAGCTGTCGACAACAGGTTGTTTGACCGCTTGCTCATCGGCTTCGGTCCAACTGGTCCCGGCACGTTCGGCCTGGTCTTTTTTGACCTGAGCCAGTACGCCTGCCGCCTGTTCGCCGCCCATTACGGAGATCCGCGCATTGGGCCACATAAACATAAACCGGGGATCGTAGGCGCGACCGCACATGCCGTAGTTACCAGCACCAAAACTACCGCCGATCAGTACGGTGAGTTTAGGCACATTGGCGCAGGCCACCGCAGTTACCATTTTGGCGCCGTGTTTGGCGATACCGGATGCTTCGTATTGTTTACCCACCATAAAGCCGGTAATGTTCTGCAGGAATATCAGTGGGATCTTGCGTTGGCTGCATAGCTCTACAAAGTGAGCGCCTTTTTGGGCTGACTCGCCAAACAGAATGCCGTTATTAGCCACAATACCCACGGGCATACCGTACAGATGCGCGAAGCCGCATACTAACGTGGTGCCATAACGGGCTTTAAATTCATCGAAGTCGGAGTCATCGACAATCCGCGCAATCACTTCTCTGACATCAAAAGGCTGGCGCAGATCCTGCGGCACGATACCGTACAGCTCGGCAATGGGATAGCGCGGTGGTTTTACTGCCTGATTCGCCGTGGTTACCGGCTTCTGGCGATTTAACCTGGCCACTGCATTGCGGGCAATATCCAGTGCGTGCAGATCGTTATTGGCCAGGTGGTCGGCAACCCCGGATACCCGGGTATGCACATCGCCGCCGCCGAGTTCTTCTGCGCTGACTTCTTCGCCGGTTGCGGCTTTAACCAGTGGTGGGCCAGCCAGAAAGATAGTGCCTTGCTCCTTCACGATAATGCTTTCATCGGCCATGGCAGGTACATAAGCACCTCCAGCGGTACAGGAGCCCATGACAACCGCAATTTGCGGAATGTTCATTGACGACATCCGCGCCTGATTAAAGAAAATGCGGCCGAAGTGCTCGCGATCCGGAAACACCTCATCCTGACGGGGCAGATTCGCTCCGCCACTGTCGACCAGGTAAATGCAGGGCAGATGATTCTGCTCGGCAATGGCCTGCGCACGCAGATGTTTTTTTACTGTCAGGGGATAATAGCTGCCGCCTTTGACAGTGGCATCGTTGGCGACCACCATACATTCACTACCGTGAATAAGACCAATGCCGGCCACTACACCGGCACAAGGCACCTCTTCACCGTACACGTTATGGGCAGCCAGCTGACCGATTTCAAGAAACGGCGAATCGGCATCCAGCAGCGCGTCGATGCGCTCACGTGCCAGCAATTTACCCTTGGCTTTATGCCGGGCCACGTATTTTTCACCGCCACCTTTTATAATGGTTGCGATGGTAGTTTGCAGATCATTCACCACTTTTTGCATGCCTTGCTGGTTTTGTTTGTAGGCATCGCTTTGTGGATTAACCTGACTGGTGAGTACAGGCATAGTGCCTCCTCTGTGTCCTGTCGTTAATAATGTTTGTTGCTTCAGGCTGACTCTTTAAACAGCTCCCGACCAATCAGCATGCGGCGTATTTCTGAGGTCCCCGCACCAATTTCATACAACTTGGCGTCGCGTAACAGGCGGCCGGTAGGAAACTCATTGATATACCCATTACCGCCCAGTAACTGAATGGCATCGAGGGCCATTTTGGTCGCCAGTTCGGCCGAGTACAGAATTGCCCCGGCAGCATCTTTACGTGCTGTTTCGCCGCGATCACAGGCTTTGGCTACGGCGTACACATAGGCGCGCGCGGCGTTCATCTGGGTATACATATCGGCCACTTTGCCCTGCACCAGTTGAAACTCACCGATGGACTGGCCAAATTGCTTTCGGTCGTGAATATACGGCACTACCACATCCATACAGGCCTGCATAATGCCCAATGGGCCGCCGGATAACACCAGCCTTTCATAGTCGAGACCACTCATGAGTACGCGCACACCGCCGCCTTCTTCACCAAGGATATTCTCGGCCGGTACTTCGCAGCCCTCAAATACCAGCTCACAGGTATTGGAGGAGCGCATGCCGAGTTTATCGAGCTTTTGTGCCCGGCTGAAACCGGGGAAGTCACGTTCGACGATAAACGCGGTAATTCCTTTGGGCCCGGCGCTGACATCGGTTTTGGCGTAAATCACAAAGGTATGGGCATCCGGGCCATTGGTGATCCACATTTTATTGCCATTGAGGATGTATTTATCACCGCTTTTACGGGCATTGAGTTTCATGCTGACAACGTCAGAACCCGCGTTAGGCTCACTCATGGCCAGTGCACCAATATGTTCACCACTGACCAGCTTAGGCAGGTACTTTTCGCGCTGGGCATCATTGCCGTTTTTAAAGATCTGATTCACACACAGGTTAGAGTGAGCACCGTAGCTCAGGGCAATACCGGCCGATGCCCGGCTGATTTCTTCCATGGCGACAGTATGCGCCAGATAGCCCATTTCTGAGCCGCCGTATTGGTCGCTGACGGTGACGCCGAGCAAACCCATATCACCCAGTTTTGGCCACAATTGGTTGGGGAAGGCATTATCTTCGTCGGCCTGGCTGGCTAACGGGGCGATTTCATTCTGGGCAAACTGGCGAACATGTTCACGCAGCATGTCGATGTCTTCACCGAGATCAAAATTTAATGTGGGGTAATGTGTCGTCATGGCTTAACTACCTCTTGTTTGTATGTCGGCCAGTTCGTCGCGGCAACGCTTTTCAACTTCATCCAGCTCGTTCATGAGCATTTGAATATCGTCGAGTTGTTGACGCAGGATGGCGCGTTTTTGTTCTGTCATTTGTAACATCGCTTCCAGTTGCAGCATGGAGTTGGCGTTGCTATCGTAGAGTTCAAACAGGTTCTTGATTTCAGCTAACGAGAAGCCCAACCTCTTACCACGTAGTATTAGCTTTAACCTGACCCGGTCTTTGTTACAGTAGATACGTGTTTGCCCGGTTCGTTCAGGACTTAATAAATCCTGTTCTTCATAAAAGCGAATAGAACGAGGTGTAATATCAAATTCTTTAGCGAGTTCACCAATAGAGTAGGTTAGTTCATTATTTTGATTGGTCATTGCCGGTATCCTTTTTATCACCTACTTTCAGGTGTGATAACTGTACTGGTAAAATGATTTACGTTAACGTTAGGGTAAAGTAATAGAGAATTTAAAGTAACATTTATTTAACGTCAAATTTATAAACGTCATGACTGACATAAAACCAAAGTCGTGTGTTTATTTTTTTATACAGGTGTAGGCTATGTGCAGTAGTAGGCTCAAGCAGGTGGTTATCTGTATTTGTTTAAATCTCAATTGAGGCAAGGAAACTATGAGTAAAGAATCTGTCGTTATTGTAGCTGCGAAACGTACTCCCATGGGCGGTTTTATGGGCTCGCTGTCAACGCTGCCAGCCACTGATTTAGGCGCAGAAGCGATTAAAGCAGCATGCGGTGATATTGATGTCGCTGCGGTAGATGAAGTCATTATGGGCTGTGTACTGCCAGCAGGTTTGGGCCAATCACCCGCCAGACAGGCTTCTCTGAAAGCAGAATTACCGTTATCGGCAGGTGTGGTGACCATCAACAAAGTATGTGGATCTGGGTTAAAGGCAGTGATGCTGGCATCTGACATGATCCAGTCGGGCAGTGCCGAAGTGATTGTTGCTGGTGGTATGGAAAGTATGAGCGGTGCGCCATACCTGTTACCTAAAGCACGTGGCGGCTATCGCATGGGGCACGGCAAAGTACTTGATCACATGATGATGGACGGTTTAGAAAATGCTTATGACGGCCAGGCCATGGGCTGTTTTGCTCAGGCAACTGCCGATGCTGAAGGTCTGACCCGTGAAATGATGGATGAATTTGCAATTGGCTCATTGTCAAAAGCGACCGAAGCCATTAACACCGGCACTTTCGGCGACGAGATTGTGCCAGTGACCATTGCTACCCGTAAAGGTGATGTAGTGGTAGATACGGATGAAGGCCCGGGGTCAGCACGTCCGGATAAAATTCCGTCGTTGCGACCGGCATTTAAACGGGATGGTACGGTTACCGCAGCTAACTCCAGCTCTATCTCAGATGGTGCGGCAGCGTTATTGGTAATGAGTGAGTCGAAGGCCGCTGAACTGGGATTAACGCCACTGGCCAAAGTCGTAGCGCATGCGACTAACTCGATTGCGCCGGAAGACTTTACCGTTGCACCGGTAGGTGCCATGGAAAAGGTACTGGAAAAAGCGGGTTGGGGCAAAGACGATGTGGATCTGTATGAGATTAACGAAGCGTTTGCCATGGTAACCATGCTGGCAATTAAAAAGCTTGGCCTGGATGAAAGTAAGGTTAATATTAAAGGCGGAGCGTGTGCCCTTGGTCACCCTATTGGTGCTTCTGGTGCCCGTATCCTGGTTACCCTGTTACACGGCCTGAAGCAAAAAGGCCTGAGTAAAGGCATTGCCTCGCTGTGTATCGGTGGCGGTGAAGGTGTGGCGCTGGCAGTAGAGATGCTGTAAACAGCTGCCAATAACACAGGGTCTGCTTGTTGCGGCCCTGTGTACATATACCAATCAGAAATACCTGAACATTACATTGATTTATTCGTAATTGTTTCAATGAGTTGATTTAAAGCACGCCGCAACGCATACTTGGTAAAAACAAGAATAAATGACATGCTGATGTTCACATTACGAACAGTATTTACGCTTTGCTTTGTGATTTTCGCTGTGGTATCAGCGGGTAAAGCAAACGCCAACCCGAAACCGGTTACCTATTGTATTGACCCAGGCTGGGTGCCATACGAAATGCTCCGCAATGACAAACATGTGGGAATTTCTGCCGACTACCTCAAGCTGGTTGGTGAACTGGCTAATCTCAATTTTACCCTGGTGAAAACTGACTCTTTCCGTCAGTCCCTTGAGTTTGTGCAAACCGGTCGGTGTATGCTGTTAGCAATGCTTAACAGCTCTGCGCACCGCAATGTCTATTTGAATTTCACAGAACCCTATTTTCAGTCACCCAATGTCCTCATGGCCCGTGATGCGAAAGTAATGTACCAGGGGCTGGAGGGGCTTAATGGTCAATTGTTGGGGGTACCAAAAAGTTCATTTCTGACCGAATATCTGACCCGTTACTACCCGCAACTCAGCTTGCAGTTGTTTGACAGTGAAGGGGATGGCTTAAGGGCATTAAGCCGGGGTGACATTGACGTGTTTGCCGGTGCTTTGCTGAGTATTAATTCAGAACTGAATAAAATGAACATGCAGGAAATGGCCATTGTTGGCTATGCCGAACCCTATAATTCGCTGCGCATGGGCGTAAACAAGGCTTACCCGGAACTGGTTGACGAGATAAACGATGCTATTCGGCGTATTCCGGAAGCAGCCCGGGTGGATATTTATAAACGCTGGAGTAACGTAAAGCGACAGTACCATCAGGATTTTCGACTGGCGGTATTGGTCATTGCCTGTGTAGTAGTGATCCTGGCAACTTTGTTTTGGCGACGAAATATCATGCGGAGATATAGCCGGGAGTTGCGCTCAAAGCAGGAAGAAATGGAAAATCTGCAGTCAGTATTGCTTGAGAAAAATCGCATGCTGGAGTTTTTATCCTCCCATGATACCGCCACGAATTTGTATAACCGCAACTTTATGTTGCACCGTGCAGAAGATGAGGTGTCTCGCTTCAACCGTTTCCACACCGCCGCAACGCTGATCCTGTTCGATTTCTCTACCCAAAATGTGCGGCCGAATCCCGGTGATAAACCATTCTCAGAAGAAGGTATGCGTGAACTGGCCAGAGTCTGTTTGCGCAGTGTAAGGGAGGTGGATATAGCTGGCCGCTGGAGTGCTGAACAAATCATTATTCTGTGCCCGCAAACGCCTATAGCCGCATCGAAAATTCTCGCCGAGCGGTTAAAGGATGCCATTGAAACGCATCCCCGGGATGATATTCGCCTGTTGCCATTTTCAATCGGGCTGGCCGCTTTGCAGGAAGGTGAAACCTTTGCCGACTGGTACGAAAGAGCCAGTCAGGCGTTATACCTGGCGCGTCGCCACCATAGTGGCAAAGTGATGATTGCGGAAACCTGAGAGGCATCAGATTAGACATACTCAGGGCAGGGTTGATTTGCCTCAGTTATTGTTAGTGAGTAGCAAAACCTAGTTGTCAGTGCAGCCATTGACAGCGCAGAGCGGCCTTAAAATGAAGTAATGCGCTTTATAAGTAGAGGCTAATTTGCCCAGCCGACCCAATCTACGCTTTTTTTACTCCTTTGAATTAGCTAAAACTACCTTAATTCTCTACATTAAGGTGTTATACCACTCTTTATGTGAAGCACAGGTAAAAGATTAAATGGACTTATTAGATTTAATTGAACACGTCAGAGACCAGGAGTCATTTTTAGCTTTTGCAAAGGCCCTGGAAGATGATAAAAGGGATGAAGCTCAAAAGGAAACATCTGAGTCCTCAGGCAATCTATCTCATGGTCATGATGGGTGGCAGAATTCTAAGATAGAAGATTTCCTGGGTGCCGCCATTGCATTTAGCGAAGATAGTGTTGTCTGGCAAACGGAAAGTAATGTTTGGAAAAAGTGTGCATTATTTTTGTTTGGCGGAAAAATCTATGAGTGATTTTGCAGCGTTGTATAACAAGGCTCTTAGTTTGTTGCTAGGTGCCCGTTTGAAAACGCACTCTTAATGACAAGGAACGTATGGGAATCGAAACTATAGAAGTCATTCAAAAAACAGAGGAAGCATTCGGCATTACACTGCCAGATGAAGATATGGCAGAAATGGGAATAGTTGGTGATTTCTGCGTATACGTTGCAAACAAAGTTAATATTGAAACTGACCGCGAAGTGGAAATGGAAGATGTGCACAAATTCGTCATCAAAATGCTACAAGACGACTATGACATTCCTAAAGAGCATGTAACACTAAAAGCTCATTTCGTGCATGACATAGGGTTGGATTAGTCATAGTGAAAGCACCTGATAAGCGTATGACCACTCGCTACGCTCGAGGGGGACTAGTACACCTAGATTCTCCTCGCTTTGCTCGGTATTTCAGCCTTAGTCTATTTGCCCACTATACAGGAAGTTAGGTACTCAGGTGAAATCAGAAAAGGAAATTCTCGCTGAATTTACAGCGCTTGTATTCAATGCAGATGAGTGTGCACATGTCGATACTTTGTCCAAAGAAAGTCTTTTAAAAGGTGCTTTGACATCTGTTCGCCTGGCTGCCAATGATGCATTAGAAGTATCTTCTAATATGCCCAAAAGCGCCCAGGCAGAATTGGATAGAAAAATGCTTGCCATCGGCTTACCATCACTTCTCACATTACAAAACAAAGCCTTCAGGGACTTTAGAAAAATAGCTAATCGAGGAAGTATCAAAAAGGAACAGGAATATCGGCTGGTTCGCTCAGTTTCTGAAACGGGATTGTTAAATCAAGCAGAGCAACTGTTCGCCTATGACCTGATAGAAAACTATGAACAAACACGCACCTAACGGGTTATTAGCTCAGGCTCGAAGCATAAGCATTGCTGTGATGAGCTGGCTCGCAGACAGAGATATTTTCGGGATAAACTTAAATTACTCGTATTAAATACAGTTAATCGTTTCGAAGTGAGCGCAGAACAGCCTCTCGGGAAAGAGGCATTGTTCTGTATTGGATTAAACCAGTGGTTCATATTTCCACTGGTGCATATCGTAGCTGACCTTCGCACGGTCATATTCCCGTTCGGAACGCCAGTTGCGGTTATTCAGTTTAACTGACACGCCAGAATACAGTTTTTTGTTGGCAATCAGCTTAGCCGCTTCCTGATACTGTTGTTTGGCCTGTGACATCTCAACGGCTTTACTTTCCATCCAGGTCAACAAATTTGACTCGTTTTTAAGCATTTCCTTAGCTTCGACAACTTTGTTGAGTAAGGATTTGGGCACCACACGGTTATTGATGTTGTCAATTTTTTGCTTATGTCGCTCGGCATTCCCACGGATCTGGCGCAGCAGCTCCTCAAAACTGTCTTTACGGGCCTGGAGCTGATTAAAGCCCATACTGAAATCAATGCGCAGAGTACTGCCTGAGACTGCGCCCACGGTACCTGCAATGACTGGCCCATGGCTGCTGATTTCACAGGCAAACAGGTTACCCTGTGGGTTTTCCGGCTGTCCCACCACAATCTGGCCACCGGTAATGACCCGGCAATGAGCAAGTTGACGGCCTACATTAAGGTTACTCCCACAGACAATGTCGAGTCCTTGTCCGTGTTGCAAATAAACGCTGCCGCCAGCCTGGATAGTGCAGGTATACTGGTTGTGATCGTCTGATTGTTTACCCATAGCACCTTCGGTAATGATTACATCGCCGTCAGCCTGGATATGAGCTGACTCAGCAAAGCCGTTTATCGTGACATCGCCTTTGGCTTTGACAATCATATTTTCGGTAACATCACCATTTACCAGCACCGAACCTTCGTAGGTGATGTGACCGGTACCCACGTTAACGCCCTGACAAATAAAGGTATCGTCAACCTGCATTATCAGGTTGCTGTATTTTGGCATGCCCGCACTGGTCGAGATCACCAGGTTTTCATCGTGATCGCTAAGTGCTGTACCGCTGCCCAGAGTGAGCGGCAACCAGTCGCCAATTTTTGACGGCAGTACATTACCACGCACATCATAGCCATGGCGGCCTTTGCCGGGCGGCTCACGACGTAACACTTCGGCTCCGGCCTTAACGCAGACAATTTCACCCAGGTTACGTAAATCAACTTTTTTATCGGTTTTAGCCTGAGGCTTGAGCACGCGCTCGAGCGCATTGGGTACCAGGGGGACCTGTCTGGACGAATGGCCGTCGCGGGGGGGGAGTCCTTTGGCAATTTGACCTTCAACAAGACTGCCAGGTTCTGCCTCGGCGACTCTGTCGAGCAACGAGCGAATGCGCTTGATGCCAACACCGCGACGAATACCTTTATTTTTCGCCATCACCTGGATCTGTTCTGCTCGTGGGAGTTGGCCGCCGTGAGGTGCGGTGAAAATAGCAAAGGCACTCATGTTGTCTTCGCTAATGCGAAACTCAACTTCGGTATGGCGTCGCTCGCCCACCTGTTCGACGATTTGTTGTGAACTGTCACGGGTTTTAAACAGGTGGTTGGCCTTATCACAGGCGGTTTTGATGGCATTCTCAGACAGGTAGACTTCGTCAAAGCCCTGTTCGCACAGTACTTTATGGACCTCTTCTGCAGAAAGCTCCTGTTCCAGTTCGCCGGGGGAGATGGTTAACGTTACATTTTCCCGGGTAGCATCGAAAGAAAAATTTACACCTTGCATTGCCATTCCTGTTTGTTAGCGCTGCGCGCATGTGAACAAGTTGTCATTATTATTATTCTATATCTGCAATTTTGGGTATTTCTGTAGCGGTTGACCCTACACAAATACTACAAATTTTGTGCGTAATCGTATAACGCTTTTAATATCGCTTTGTGCTCGTGATTCTCTGCATGTTGCATCGCCAACTGCTCCAGCTCCAGCAGGTAAGCATCTATGGTGATACTGGCCGGAGAATCCGGTGCTGTCAATCTAAATTGGCGGTGTTGCTGCCAACGCTGGCTTTCCTCAAACGTCAGAGTGTGCGGGAAGTTTCTGGCCCGGTATCTGAACAGCAGGGTTTTAAGTTTGGGATTTTGCATGCGCCCGGCAAGCACGCTAAGCTGCTCCGGCTCAGCCTGTCGTACATCATCGCACCAGTGCTTCTCTTCGTTGGTTAAAAAGCCACCGCTGTAGAGCGCATGATCGGCATCAACTTCGCTATCTTCGTGGGGCTCATTGTAAAGCTCAATCAGAGTATCCCGCCAGGCGGTATCTTCGGCCAGGCGTTTGTAATTCTCCAGGCACTGCGCACGGTCGAGGCCCAGACGATCGGCATTATCTTCGGTTAACGCTTTAGCGGTGGTAATAAACGGTGAACGGTTAATGTGGATAAGCTTAATACCAGGGCGTTGCTGGCCTTCCTCAAAGCTTTCCTGGCGTGCATACAGCAGGCTACGCAGTGTCTCTGCATTCTCGCTTAAGATGACCCCGGGGTCTTTGCTTAAATCCACGCAAATAATCGCGTTGGGATTGGTGGGGTGCTGGGCAACCGGCAGGATCCATGTGCAACAGCCCTGACTGGCGGGGATTTTAGACGAAACATGTACCAGTGGCGTGAGCTGTTGCAGATTTATCTGTTTGATCACCTGGGCTTTCTGGCGTAATGAAAATGCATAGTCAAAAAGCTTGGGCTGTTTTTCTTTTATCAAACGGGCCAGAGCAATGGTGGCCCGCACATCGGCCAGGGCGTCGTGCGCCTGCCCATGGTCGATACCGTTTGCCGCGGTGAGTAACTCCAGTTTAAAGCTCGGGCTGCCGTCTTCCCTAAGCGGCCACTCTATACCTTCCGGGCGGAGCGCGTAGCAGGCTCGGACCAGATCAATGATATCCCAACGACTATTGCCGTTTTGCCATTCCCGGCCATAAGGGTCGTAAAAATTTCGATAAAACATGTAACGACTCACTTCATCGTCGAAGCGAATACTGTTGTAGCCCACCACGCAGGTATTGGGCTCGCTCATGGCCTGATGTACCCTGGCGGCAAAGTCTGCTTCTGTCATACCATCCCGCAGGGTATGTTGTGGTGTCAATTTAGTCACCAGGGCCGCCTGGGGATGGGGCAGGTAATCGTTAGCAATGCGACACATAATATTGATGGGTTTACCCACCTCATTAAGATCCTGATCGGTGCGAATAGCAGCGAACTGGCTCGGCTGGTCTTTTTGCGGGCTGACTCCCCAGGTTTCGTAATCGTGGAAGAGAAAGGTTGCAGAACTGGTAGTACTCATGTTTAGGTTGTTTAATCCGTAACGCTTTTGCTTTTATAGTGACATCCTAACATGGTTAACCGGGGGAGCAGCCAGAAAATCCGTGTTCGGGAGGAAGTCCCGGTCTCACAGGTTGAATGACTCTGGCACCTGCCGGCAATAGGCAGTAGAGTAAATTACACAACGATAATAAATTTAGGGTCCACTAATGTTGAATAATGTATCTATCAAATCTCTTCTCGCCGCTTCTTTGTGCGCAATGGGCTTATCCTTTCAGGCTTTGGCGGCTGATGTTGCCATTGTTATCCATGGCGGCGCTGGCACGATTTTGAAAAAGAACATGACACCGGAGCGTGAGAAAGCCTACGTTGAGAAACTCACCGAAGCAGTTAAAAAAGGTTATGCGTTATTGCAGTCCGGCGTAGACGGCGAAACCGCAGTGGTAGAAACCATTCAGGTGCTTGAACAATCGCCACTGTTTAACGCTGGCATTGGCGCGGTATACACATTTGACGGCGAACATGAGCTGGATGCCTCCATGATGCATGGTGGCACGTTAAACGCAGGCGCGGTAGCAGGCGTTAAAACAATCGCCAGCCCGATTGCTGCCGCACAAGCGGTAATGGAGCATTCTCCCCATGTTATGTTAAGCGGGGAAGGCGCCGAAGAATTTGCTTTATCGCGCGGTATGGAGCCGGTCGATAACCATATTTTTGATACCGAACGTCGTTATAAAGCGCTGGAAAAAGCCCGGGAACGAATTTTAAAGGCGGGTATTGCTTACGGTGGCCAACAGGGTAACGAGCGCATTGGCACGGTTGGTGCTGTGGTCATTGATAAGCAGGGTAATCTGGTGGCCGGCACGTCCACGGGCGGCATGACAGCCAAGCGTTATGGCCGTATTGGTGACTCACCGGTAATTGGTGCCGGTACCTGGGCCGACAATAGCAGCTGTGCGGTATCAGCCACCGGCCACGGTGAGTATTTTATTCGCTACCATGTCGCTGCAGACATTTGCTCACGCATGAAATATACCGGCGTTAGCCTTGATGAAGCGGCGAACACAGTGATCAACGACGTGCTGGTTGAAGCCGGTGGTGATGGCGGGATTATCGCCATTGACCACGATGGCAACATTGCTGCGGTGTTTAATTCTGCCGGTATGTACCGGGCGCAAATCGATACTGATGGCAAAGTGAAAGTTGGCATCTATAAAGATTGGATTGAGTAAAACTGAAAGCGGGCATTGATTTCTGTTAATGCCCGGAGTGCCTTAACCGGTGATACAGCGCTTCAGTGTTTAGATTGCCTGCTGAATTCACCTTTTCCTCCTCCTAAAATACCCCCTTTATTACGACCAAAGTAGTGTTAAGAAATAGTTAACATTCCATCGCATTGTGAACTAGGCTTATTATAGGGCAAAAAGCCCCAGAGGCTGTCTTAATAACCGGGCGTTCTGGCTCCGTTATATAGCTGTAGTATGCGCTATCACCCTCTTGATAATAACAATCAGGCCACAGCAGAGCGTAAGGTTTAATGGTGGCAAAGGAGGATCTATGGAATCGTTACTGGTAGGTAAATACATGAGTCAGCATCCGGTAAAGCTCACTGAGACTATGCCGGTGGCTGAAGCGGTCGAAAAGCTATTGCAAAATAATCAGTCAGGCGGCCCTGTGCTTGACAGTGCAGGGGAGTTGTGTGGCTTTTTATCCGAACAGGACTGCATCAAAGCCATGGTGGAATCGACCTATTATCGTGAGCAGGTTTGTCGCGTGGGTGAAATTATGCAAACACCGGTACTGACGGTGCGAGATGACATGTCGATTCTGGAAGTGGCGGAAAAACTGCTGGTTGAAAAGCCTAAGGTATATCCGGTGGTCAATAGCGAAAATAAACTGGTAGGCTGCATTACCCGCAGTCAGATCCTGTTTGCTATTGATAAACACCTGCACGCGGAATACCCAAAAACTGCCTGAAATAGCCGATAACGCCTGATTTTTATAGTGATACTGGCCTAAAAAAGACTGGCATGCAGGCATTCGGGATAATGAGACTGGAAAAATGGTGGCGGTTCTTCTAGGATCGCTGCGTTTTTTAGTTTCCGGATATTATCTGCTTTTATGTCAAAGCCTTCGCCGATCAGTGCGTTACTCAGTCAATTACCGCAATGTCTTATTAAGGACAGGTTTCCTCTACGCCGCCAGTTACAAAAACTGAGTAAGGCTGATCTAACTAAAGAAGGTAATCAGCAGCAATTGGCAAAAATCATCGAGCGTATTAATACCTCGGTGGAAAAGAGCTCGGCGCGCCAGGCGTCTATTCCGGATATTGAGTATCCGCCACTGCCGGTCAGCGACAGAAAGGATGACATCAAACAGGCGATTGCCGACAATCAGGTAGTCATCATCGCCGGTGAGACCGGCTCCGGTAAAACCACCCAGATCCCTAAAATCTGCCTGGAACTTGGCCGGGGCGTGGCCGGTACCATTGCCCACACCCAGCCAAGGCGACTGGCCGCCCGCAGCGTGGCCAATCGCATCGCCGATGAACTTAATACCACTATTGGTGATTTAGTTGGTTTTAAAATTCGCTTTTCTGATCAGGTCAGCGATAACAGTCTGGTAAAACTGATGACCGACGGTATGCTGCTGGCAGAAATGCAGCAGGATCGTTTTCTGAATCAGTACGATACCATCATTATCGATGAGGCCCATGAGCGCAGCCTGAATATCGATTTTCTGATTGGTTACCTTAAACAACTGCTGGCCAAACGCCCGGAACTAAAGGTCATTATCACCTCGGCAACTATCGATCCTGAGCGTTTTTCGCGCTATTTCAATGATGCGCCGATTATTGAAGTGAGTGGCAGAACCTTCCCGGTGGAAATTCGCTATCACGACCCCGAAGATGCCGAGGATGACGCCGATCAGGTAGAGCGGATCATCCACGCAGTGGACGAACTGATGCGCGAACCACCGGGTGATATTCTGGTCTTTTTAAGCGGTGAGCGTGAAATTCGTGATACCCAGGATGCACTGAGTCGTCGCCAGTATCGCCACACCGAAATTATTCCTCTGTACGCAAGATTATCGGCTTCTGAACAACAGCGGATTTTTCAGTCGCACAGCGGGCGGCGCATTGTACTGTCGACCAACGTTGCGGAAACGTCACTAACAGTACCCGGCATCAAGTATGTTATCGACCCGGGTACGGCGCGTATTTCCCGCTACAGCGCGCGCAGTAAAGTACAGCGTCTGCCCATTGAGCCTGTCTCACAGGCTTCAGCGAATCAGCGTGCCGGTCGATGCGGCCGGGTTTCTGAAGGTATCTGTATTCGTTTGTACTCAGAGCAGGATTACGACAACCGGCCGGCGTTTACCGATCCGGAGATTCTGCGGACCAATCTGGCCTCAGTCATTCTGCAAATGGCCAGTCTGGGGTTAGGTGATATTAACCAGTTTGACTTTGTGCAGCCGCCGGACAGCCGTCAGATTAACGATGGTTTTCGTTTGCTGGAAGAAATTGAAGCTAT
The DNA here is from genome assembly GCA_950073835.1 of uncultured Alteromonadaceae bacterium. GTDB lineage: Bacteria > Pseudomonadota > Gammaproteobacteria > Enterobacterales > Alteromonadaceae > Alteromonas. The sequence continues at coordinate 2,723 of CATMRP010000040.1, read as the reverse complement.
TACCCGCAAGAAGGGCCGGGTAGCGTTAACCAAACTCGGTCGGCAGATTTCCCGCCTACCGGTGGATCCGCGCTATGCCCGTATGGTGGTGGCGGCCGGTGAGTTTAACGCGCTGATGGAAGTGATGGTGATTGCGGCCGGATTATCTATTCAGGATCCCCGTGAGCGTCCTCAGGATAAACGGGCGCAGGCCGATGAGGCGCACAGTGAATTTGCCGACAAAGACTCCGATTTTATTGCCCTCTGGAATTTATGGGTGGCCTTCCGGGAACAGCAAAAAGCGCTGTCGAACAGCCAGTTGCGTAAATGGTGCCACGGCCACTTTATTAACTACCTGCGTATGCGCGAGTGGCAGGACATCGTTAGTCAGTTACGTAAGTCTGTGGCTGAAATCGATTTGCGAATTACCCGTCAGGCGGCCGACTATCAGGCCATCCATCAGGCTTTATGTAGTGGTTTGTTATCCCATGTGGGCATGAAAGACAAAGACCGGGAATACCTTGGCGCGCGCAATACCAAATTTATGATCTTTCCCGGCTCAGGGCTGGCTAAAGCCAATCCCAAATGGATAGTGGCAGCCGAACTGGTGGAAACGTCCAAGCTGTTTGGTCGCATGGTGGCCAAAATTGAACCGCAATGGCTGGAAGCGCTGGGCGAGCATCTGGTGAAACGCAATTACGCTGAACCGCACTGGTCGAAAAAACGCGGCGCAGTGACGGCCAGTGAGCGAGTAACCTTATTTGGCCTGCCGATTGTGGCGCAGCGTTATGTGACTTACAGCCAGATTGATCCGGCCACTTGTCATCAGCTGTTTATCCGAGAGGCACTGGTTAATGGCGAAACAAAGCTACGTTATGCCTTTTTAGAAGACAATCAGGCGTTGCTTGAACTGGCTGATGGCTGGGAGCAGAAAACCCGGCGTCGGGATCTGATGGTTGACGAACAAATCCTGGTGGATTTCTATGCCGATAAACTGCCCGTTGAGGTAAATAACGACGCGGCCTTTAAAAAGTGGTTAAAGCAGCAGTCCTCAACAGACTTTTTACGCCTTACTGAACAGGATGTTTTTCGCGAGCAACCTGGCACCTCGGCGGCCAATGCGTTTCCGGACGTTTGGCAGCAGGGCAACATAACGCTGCCACTGAGTTATCATTTTGAACCTAACGTCGACGACGATGGCGTGACAGTAAGCATCCCTTTACCGCTGCTTAATCAGGTGGCGGAAGACGGCTTTGACTGGCAGGTCCCGGGCCTGCGTGAAGAGCGGGTGGTCCAGTTGATAAAAAGCCTGCCGAAACGCCTGCGGCGTAACTTTGTGCCTGCGTCAAATTATGCCCAGGCGGCACTGGCAGATATGCGTATGCAGGAACAAAAGTCCGGCAAGCCAATTAAGCTGCTTGAAGCACTGAGTACCAAGTTGCTAAGAATGACCGGGGTGAGGGTAGAGCAAGAAGACTGGCAGCCGGAGCAACTGGACAAACACCTGATAATGCATTTTGCGGTGGTGGATGCTGATAACAAGGTACTTGGTCGCGGCGATGATTTGCAAGCCTTAAAAGACCGCCTGCAGGGACGGGTAAAAGAAACCTTTGAACAGGCTGCTACACCGGAGCTTGAGCGTAAGGATATCACCAACTGGGATTTCGATACGCTGCCAGCCAGCTTTACCCAGAAGCACGGCGGCTTTGAGGTTCAGGCCTTTCCTGCGCTGGTTAATCACAATGGCCGGGTCGATATTGAACTGATTGCCGAGCAGGAAAAAGCCAATACGTTGCATCAGCAGGGGCTTAATCGTTTACTGATGCTGGGCATGCCCTCGCCGGTGAATTATCTTGAGCAGAAGCTGCCAAACAAAGCCAAACTGGGGTTGTACTTTAACCCCTTTGGCCAGATTAAAGCCCTTATTGACGACTGCATTCTGGCTGGTATCGACGCGCTCAGCCACGAATTTCAGGCTAAGCATGAACTGGTCGTACGCAATAAGGAGAGTTTCGACCGTTGCCTCGACCATGTGCGGGCCAATATCAATGAGTCGGTTCTGGCTATCGCTCAGCAGGTCGAAACCGGTCTTACACTGGCTCATCAGTGCCAAAAGAAAATGAAAGGTAAAGTATCACTGGATATGGTGGCAGGCCTTAACCACATCAAACAGCATTTGGGGATGCTGGTGTACCCGGGCTTTGTGGCCGAAGTGGGCTTTGCCCGTCTGGCTGATTGGAACCGCTACATAAAGGCATTGGCGCGCCGGCTGGAAAAGCTGCCAGTCGACCCGAATCGTGATCGCTTGCAACAAATTACGCTGGATAAGGTAGAGCAGGCCTATGCGGCGGTGCTGAATAAATACCACGTCGATAAAGTGCCTGCTGAACTGGCACAAGTGCGCTGGATGATTGAGGAGCTTAGGGTCTCGTTATTCGCTCAGCAATTGGGTACGGCTTATCCAATTTCAGCAAAACGGGTGTTAAGCGTCCTGGAAGCCTATTAGCGCTGAGACTTCAAAACCAACAAATAACGTTATTTTAAACTTAACCCCTGAGGCTGGCCTGAAATTACATTGACAACTCACGGATGTCACCCTATAAACTTGTTAGTAGTAAGGCAATTTGCCTTTCCATTTGCAGTTGAGGTGAGAGGAGAAGTAAGTAGATGTTAGGATACGATGATAAACGCAACTTTTTCAGGATGATGGTTAACTCTCCGTGTCAGTTACAAATAATCGATGA
>CATMRP010000039.1 GCA_950073835.1 uncultured Alteromonadaceae bacterium | reverse complement strand
TGGGCTTCGCCCAATGCGGGAAATCTTAGGTGTTCACGATGCACCAGAATAAGCGTTCACGTTCAGCAGAATACGCACCATTCCCAAGGGACAAAACTCACTGAACTGCCGTGAACTTTTAGGGGGGCATAAGCAGCGTATGTCAGAAATTCAGGACGAGTTTTATGAAGTTGTCGCCAAGAAGCACGGCTTCTCAAGGGGGCTGAAAGGTTCTCGCGCGACTCATACATCGCTAAAGGAGTATAACTCTCTCGTTAACAATCAGTTGCCCAAACTGCGACAAGAAAAAGTTGAGTTGATGTCAGTGAATGAAAAGCTCGATCAACAAATTAACGAGAAGCGCGGCACGTTGAAAACTCTGGAGCAGAAAATTTCAATGGAAGTGGAAGAGTTTAAACGCGTGATAAAGTATTCTTACCATTACATGAAAGAACAAATGATTAAGCGTTGGCGGATACTTCATTTGGGGGCGGACGAGTTTGAATTCGATTATGAAGAGCCGGAGCAGAAGCCTTGTGATAATGAGAAACTTGAACGGCCATCTCAAGCATTAAGCCCTTTTAGAAGGCAACGATAGGATTGACGAGATTCGTGTTTCGAGTCGTTAAACCTATTTTGAGTGTATCTTCTAACCTTGTTCTTACTTATTTACTCGTGGGGCAAATTGGCTCATGCGAGTCTGCTAGCGCGGCTAGCTACCAATTTATATAGCCGCTAGAAAGTACTTTGAACTGGCTATCAAACACACACTTTCCAGTACCCTCAATGTGTTCAATAAGAAAGTTTAGACATTCAATCAGGCGGTCGTTAACCACTCCTTGCCTAATAATTTCTAATGCAAGTTTTCCTTGAGTTCGGCACACAGACATTTCAAGTTTCCGTTGAATCTCATAATGACCCAATGCTGCCATTGCATGTGGTGCATACTTGTCTCCGAGCAGCCCCAAAATATGATCGTAGTATGCCTTCCCCCTTGGTGAGACTCCTTGATTATAGCTAACACCTCTGCCTATACGACACATGAGAGTCACTTTTACTAGTTTTTCAATGTTATTCGGGATTACATCTTTATGTTCTTGAATGAATGACACTAAATTGTCAGCTACAGGAGCCTCGTGGTGGAAATTATCCCACCCATTGTGTTTTTCGAGAAGCTGGTCGACTAGACTGTCAACAATAATTGCTCGTTCATTCGGTGAACGGAACGTATTACCATTTACGAAACTAAAGAATTGACTACCAAGCTCGTACTTATCTTTGTGCAGATTGGTATTGTAGCCCTCTAGCGTTATTCCCAATTTGTATTTAGGTTCATCTGCGCAGTTTGCCCACACTGAAGGCGCAATCAGAGAGATATTTTTCCTGACTTGGGGGTCTGTGTCGGCTGAAACATAAATTCCAAAAGTAGTTCTAAGAATGCTAGCTAGGTGATGAGTTGCAAGCTCACCAATTCTCGTCTGAATAGTCTGTTGGGTTGCTGGATCAATAGGGGATGTGTATGCCTTGAGATTTTGAATGAACGCCTGAACCTGCAGCGCAGCTTCTGTTGGTCTATCATTCAGAACATCTTGAATACAAGTCTGAAGCCAACCAAGAAGCTCGAAGGCATTTATTGTGTAGTTGGTTGGATGAGATATTCCTATATCATTTCTCATTTCCAGTATGTGTTTCAGTTTTTTGTAGGTTGTGTCAGAAATAAGCTCAAGCTTTCTACACGTATCCAACAGCACTGAATCTTTAAGCGATGCTAAATCATCTTCCGTTTGATAAAACTCACGAGCTTTTCCTCCTACGGCAGAGTCATAAAATATATCAAGACCATAGCCAATAGCCTTCTTCCGTAAATCGATAACAACTTCGTTCCAGATTGCATTTAGAGAGTAATCGAATAACCCGAATCCAGCGCCGACAACAAACTTGGAAAGATAGCGAGCATTTCTCTTCGCTTCATCCGGCAAAGACTCGATGTAAGCCGGTAGATTCTGACCAATTATGTTTCGTTCTGACTGCTCTGCTATTATGTTGTCGGTCGGGAGTCCAATATGACCAAGAAAATCAACTATACGCTGAGCCTGCGGATCAACTAAGTCGGTGCCTGTTGATTTTGTAATGTCGTTCAACGTAGTTCTCCCTAATTTAACTTATTAAACATCAACATTTTCAGCGGATATTTCCACACCTACTTTTTCAACACGGCGTTGGGAAATGATTCCGATTTGTGCTTTTGATTGGTCAAATAAAGCAAGGTTAAAGCCGTCGCTTACGGAACTCCTGTAAAGCACTCCGTCATACCGACTCTTTTTGATAAATTCACACAAGTACTGGCTTGGCGTGTAATCAAAAGCCGCAGCCATTTGCCTTACTGGTCGGGTCAATTCGTGTCCCAAACGTTCCAAGAATACAAGATCTGATCGCATTCTTCCGATATCTTTTTCATCCTCTAATATGAAGGGGGAAACAGAATTTCTTGCTGCACGTAAATCTACAAGAGTGAGGTTGTTTGGGATTTTGAAACTTGCAACACATGTAATGTCACCGGTATGCGGCCTGATTTCTGAAACAGCGGTTTCAATTTCAGAACCCAGATATAGATACGGAATTCCGGCTGGATTAGCTCGACCATGGGAAGCAACATGCGAGGGAGGGGCGGACATTTCCGCTGCTGAAAATAGCTCGTCGCGGGTTTTAGTCCGAGCACGGTGCCACTCGAGCTGAAGTTCGTTTGAGCTGAGAGATATATGTGAAAGAAGTTCTTCGAGACGCTCCAGATCGATTTCAGTCTCGGGAAAGAACCTGTTTTTATGCATTAATTCCTGTCGGAGTTCCTCCCACTTGCCAAGTCTATTCGACAGATATTGCTCAGACGGCACAAAGTTTTGTCGAACTAATTGCCCGTCATCTAAAACATCTCCCAGTAACATCTGCCCCTGAGCGATTGACATTTGGTCGTGTGAAAAAAGACACCAATCTTTCTTCAGTAATTCGACAATTGAACAGCCTGCTTCATTCTGTTCGTATGTATTTAGGAGGGCAGCAAACTTGTCTTCTAACATAGGTGGTGCAACAACTGGAACTTTGGTTGAACCGCAATAGTCGCAATCACCAGTTTCTTGGGAGAGAAACTCAATATGAGACTTAAGGCCGTTATCGCCAAAACAATTTGAGCAACAATTCATGATAATGCCTAATTGTTTTCAAAGTAATTAGCGAGGACTTCTATATGATGCTGCATTGATAGTTTCTTTGCATAGCCCAACCCAGGGAAATGTTTTCGGGCATGGAAGTCACGAAACTCACTTAATGCATTTGTGGCTAGAATTTTTGAATTTGGTTCATCGGCTTTGATGATTAATTTGTTCAACGCTTCCAAGAACTTGCCTGCCGGATCTTGTGGCGTTTCTTGTCGGTCTGAGATGAAATGATATATAAACATTGCATCGTCTTGTTCGTTATCAATAAAAGTCAGATGTATCGCTACAGCATATGCAGGGCCACCACTTTCAGAATACTCATCGCCCACAATCAGAAAATCACCGAACCCCTCCATATTTTCTAGGGTAAACGTTGCATGTAGATCAGAAAAAAATTCAACATCAGGGTGTTCCCTGTTCTTTCGTTTTTTAAACCCATCCCGTATTAAAATTTTCTGTGGAGCTGAAAAAAAGTGTTTCTGATAAAGCTTTCCCGCATCATCCTCAAAGAAACAATGAGTAATATCATTCAGTTTGTTTCCCAATGCTGCGCTTAAGCCCTTGGCATTTGAAAAACCTGCATGAATAAGAGTTAAATTATGGTTTGAATGTGCATTACAACAAGAAACTGCATCCTCAAGTGAAACATCACTGGTAAGGAGTATCCCCGCATAAATGCCATCCTTGTCCTCAAAATGTTCAGCCAAAAGTCTTGTTAAAGAGTCGCCATTATCAGAATAGTCACCATGAAAAGGGTTAACTATCACAACAGCCTTTCCATCGGCTTGAACAACTGCATCCAATGCTCTTTTCAATCCATTTAGCGTCTCTTTTACCGGTTCAATAATGGGAACGAAGTTCGCGTTTGCCATCAATTGAGCATTGTTTCTTATGGTAATTAACTCATTTTGTTTTCCGCGGAAATATGGGTAATACATTGCTTACTTTACATCCATTGTAGTGCTTCATCGATTGGTGTATTAACCGCATCAATTAGCCTTGGTTGATCCGATTTTCTTATTGGTGTATTCAGTGCTGCAGCTCTCAATGATATTGGTAGTTGCTCTACTACTTTCTGTAAGGGGAGTAGACTGCGAGTCTGTTTCAGAATTTTTACCATTGTATGATGAGCAACTTGCGGGGGAAGTTTTGAAAACACTTCTTTTAATGCTGCATATTGCTCAGTATTAGGTACATCCGGATATTTTATACCTACTGTATTAAGAATTAACTTGGCTTCCTTAATTCTGATGGAATTAAATATTGATGTAGAGCAAGTGCGTTCTGGTAAATCTAAGGCGTCACGCACCTCAGAAATATTGTAGCCGCTAGACAAAACCTGAATGCCTACATCATGTGGCACCGAATCGCTGATAGCATCAATGTGATTTTCCCCAGCAATTACAAAAACCTTTGCAAATACCTTTCTATATGCATTAACTTGTTTTACTAGGCGAGTGAGCGAATCGCGTTCAGATTTGATCTCGTAGACTGTTCCAGTACCGTTGAGAATAACAACATCTGCTTTGCAGTCGTCTACTCGGAACTCTGTAATCATGGACGCTGTATTAAGAGAGTGCTTTCCAAGTAGAACGTTTTGAGTCAGCGCAGATTTGTATACATACTCGTGTCGATTACTCTTTCTTTTGAGTATTGTGAAAGCATCATCAAAAACATCCCTAACATTACAGTGTGAATGCGCATTTACTGAGATCTCTGCTTCGTTAACTAGTCGAGCAAATAGGGGGGACCTTCCCTTTCTCGCTAATTCCTTTACAACGTTAGCTGAGAAAAGTCTAGATATGGCTGATATGTTGTAGTCTTTGGATACTTTCACAATCAAAAATTATCGTTTCTTTGCATAGTACTCTGTTTATGTTTCCAGTGTATTGGATTAGGCGTTAAAATCAATAAGTATGCCCTGAACCAATAGCCTTAGGTGAGAGGCGAGTTTATAAATGAAGCTAGCTTCTCACTCATAAAGACCATGGCATCTTTTCTTTCATCAAAAAAATCATCTGGATCGTATGTTTCAGCCAATGCGGGTAAGCGATGGTTTAAGTGTCTTTCGGCTGCTTCGAAAGAGGCTCTTTTGTTGCCAAGAAAAGCCTTTGAACGCATGAGCGTTCGAGAAGTCCTACGCAAGTCATGAATGACGAAATGCTCAATGCAGTGTTCCTCAAACAGATTAGGGTATGTATGTTTACCATTCGATTTCCCTTTGCCAAACATTTTTTGCAAAGCTGCATTGAGTGTATTTTCACAGACATGTCCTGATTTACTTTTCCGCCTTGCTGGAAACACGAAAGCCGAACCCGAACTTTTTACTCTTAGTTCATCAAGCCACTGCTCTACCGCTGGGACGATTGGCACGCAGTACCCTCCAGTGTTCTTCTTTTTTACCCTCCTCGTGGGAATACGCCAAATCTTCTGTTTAAAATCAAACTCATTCCAAGTTGCTTTTAAAAGCTCATTTTTACGAACACCTGTAATTAACAATATGGCTGTTGCTAAGTAATTGTCTCGAGTGAATTGTATCTGATGATGCCTGAGCACCTTGAATACCGTCTGTATTTCCTCAATTGACAGTTTTCGTTTGCGGCTAGATTCTTCACCGCCAGCATCGGTTCGATCGAGAAGCTGGGCTGGATTGTAAGCAATTCGTTTTCGTTTTACTGCTACATTGAAAATATGTTTGCAGTCTGAGAGCGCCTTGTTTGCAACAGTTCTGTAGCCATGAGACATAATATTATCAAGAAGGCGCTCAATTTCTTCCGTTTGTACTTTGTCGAAAGGTCTATTGCCGATATGAGGCTTTATCCAATTGTTATAGCGATTGACAACAATTTCCAGCTTACCGACACTTTTCTTTTTCTTTTCGAACCAACGATCTGCTAGGTCATTCACAGTACGAACTTCGCCATCAATAGAGCGAGTAACGACCCCGGGAACCTTAAGACCCTCTTTCAGCTGATATCTGACTTCTGCTGTTTTGTCCTTGATGTCGCCAAACGGAATCCCCTGAGGTCTTCTTCCGTATTGTCCTAATGTTTCTGTATAACGCTGACCTGCGATAGAAAACCTAAATTCCCAACTAGCTAGACCCTTACCTCTTACGCGGAGATAAATTCCATTGCCGACCGGCCAGCGCTTAATTTTTCCATCTTTTACAACTTTGTCAGCAGAGCTTGCGCTCGCGACTTTATCGGGAAGTGTATTTCTTGCGTCCATTGCAATGCCCTATTAACAACTTGGTGACATAGCAATATTCTATCACAAAAAATAAAAAACGAACGATTCATGCCACCATTTATGTCACCAATAGATATCAGTATAACTAGACATAAGTAGGCCTAATAAGTCATAACTCACTGATGATTACTGCAGCAGACAAACAATTAACTTGTTGTTTTAAATGTAAAAAATAAATAAAAATGGTCACTTAACAACAATCGACAACTCTCAAAATTACACTACTCAATATTCTGGATCTGCTCGCGCATCTGCTCGATAAGCACTTTAAGCTCTACTGCAGATTGGGTGATCTCGGTGTTAATGGATTTTGAGCCCAGCGTGTTCGATTCTCGGTTAAATTCCTGCATCATGAAATCCAGGCGACGACCACAGGCACCGCCTTTGTTCAGGATCTTGCGGGTTTCACCTACGTGAGAATTTAGGCGATCGAGCTCTTCAGCCACATCCACTTTTTGCGCTAACAGGATCATCTCCTGCTCAATACGTGCGGCGTCTAGTTCCAGCTTGGCTTCTTCAAAACGGGTCAGAATACGTTCACGCTGCCAGTTTAGGATCTCCGGCATGCGCCCGGCAACTTTCTTTGCTTCTACTTCGATGGCATCCAGGCGCTGCTCAATCAGCGATTTCAGGTTTTCACCTTCATCGCCACGGGCGGTAATAAAGTCATCCATGGCTTTATCGAGGCCAGCCAGTAAGTCGGCCTGAATGGCATCCATATCAGCTTCTTCAGCGGCAATCACGCCGGGCCAGCGCAGTACGTCGAGGGGGTTGACGCCGGTAGACTGACCGTGGGATTGAACCCAGTCGGCAGCATGTAATACTTGTTTGGCGAGCTCTTCGTTAAGGGTTAACTTATTGACGGCTGCGTCGTTGGCGGTGAAGCGTAAGGCGCACTCTACCTTGCCTCGTTGCAAACGCTTTCTGAAGCGGTCGCGTAGCAACGGCTCTAAGCTACGGAACTGCTCCGGTAAACGAAAATAGGTTTCCAGGTAGCGTTGGTTAACTGAGCGAATTTCCCATACTGCGGTTCCCCAGTCTTTTTTTACTTCGCTGCGCGCGAAAGCCGTCATGCTGTAAATCATTGTATTGTCCGTCGGCATATTGCTTGTGTTGTAACCTATTGTACTACAGTCCGCACCTTAACCCTATGCCTTTGCTTCGTTGCCACAGAGCCGCGTTTCACATGGAACATCGCTCAGCCTGGAATGATTCAACGTTCAACTTATGCCATTAATTACGGTATACTAGCGCCGTTAAATTAGCCGAGCACCCAATTTCAGGAGATTACCATGCGCCCAAGTGGCCGAACTGCCAGCCAAATCCGCCCCGTTACCATTACCCGCAACTTTACCTGCCATGCAGAAGGTTCTGTGCTGGTGGAGTTTGGCAATACCAAAGTCTTGTGTAATGCCACGGTTGAAGAGGGCGTACCACGTTTTATGAAAGGTCAGGGAAAAGGCTGGATCACCGCTGAGTACAGCATGCTGCCCCGTTCTACGCATACCCGCTCGCAACGCGAAGCTGCGCGTGGCAAGCAAGGCGGTCGTACCCTTGAAATACAGCGTTTGATTGCCCGCTCTTTACGTGCTGCGGTAGATCTTAAATTACTCGGTGAAAATACCATTACCTTTGATTGCGACGTGATCCAGGCCGATGGCGGTACCCGCACTGCCTCTATTACTGGTGCTTGTGTGGCGTTAATCGACGCCCTTACCTACATGCGTAACAAAGGCATAATTAAAGCTAACCCGCTTAAGCACATGATTGCTGCGCTGTCGGTAGGCATTTACGAAGGTACACCTATCGCCGATCTGGAGTACATCGAAGATTCAGCGGCTGAAACAGACATGAACGTGGTGATGACCGAAACCGGTAAGCTAATTGAAGTGCAGGGTACGGCCGAAGGCGAACCCTTCTCCTTTGAAGAAATGCATGAGCTGCTGGACATTGCCAAGCATGGCTTGCGTGAATTGTTTGATATTCAGAAAGCCGCATTAAATTAAGGTTCGGAGATCCCATGAAAGCATTCCAACAGGCGTTTATTGAGTTCGCGATTGCCCGTGGCGTTCTGAAATTTGGTGAATTTACCCTAAAGTCTGGCCGCAAGAGCCCTTATTTTTTTAACGCGGGCTTGTTTAATCGCGGTGGTGATCTAGCCAGATTGGGTCGTTATTATGCTGATGCATTAACCGATGCGGGTATCGACTTTGATGTATTGTTTGGTCCTGCCTACAAAGGGATCCCAATTGCTACGACTACCGCGGTGGCACTGGCCGACCATCATGATAGGGATGTGCCCTACTGCTTCAACCGTAAAGAAGCTAAAGCCCATGGCGAAGGCGGCAATCTGGTGGGCAGTCCGCTGGAAGGTAAAGTGATGCTGGTGGACGATGTGATTACTGCGGGTACCGCGATCCGTGAATCCATGACCCTGATTGCAGCCAATGAAGCTGTGCTTGCTGGCGTGCTGATCGCACTGGACCGTCAGGAGCGTGGTACCGGTGAGCTGTCGGCAATCCAGGAAGTCGAGCGCGACTACAACACCAAAGTGGTGTCTATTGTTTCATTGGCTGATGTAGTGACTTATCTTAAGTCTGCCGGTGGATACGATGAGGCGATCAGCGCTATCGAAGCCTATCGGGCAAACTATGGCATCTGAGCCTGCGGTTAACTGGCAGGACGCCGATCATCAACTGGATGCGCAGGGCCTGCGTTGCCCGGAGCCGGTAATGATGGTGCGTTTGCAAATGCGTAAGCTCGAAGATGGCCAGACGCTGTGCATAACCGCCGATGATCCGGCAACGGTCAGAGACATCCCCAGTTTTTGCCGCTTTATGCAGCACACTCTGGTAGCAGCCGATACCGAACAGCTCCCCTATCGCTACTTACTGAAGAAAGGCCTCTAACCTTCGGACGCTGCCTGCAACACTAACTGTTGCAGGCAGTACTTATGTTCCAGCGACGTGCTGTGAATGTCACTTAAATGAATCTTCTGACCCTGCAGTAACTGCTTTAGTACCGACACCCTCAACTGCACATTAACGAACTCCGGTTGTGGCTGAAATGTTTTCATTGGAATCTCCTCCCTGATCAATGCAGATGGGTTGAAAACTGCATAACATCATCATGACGTAACCATTCTTTTAACTGGTGAATGGTCGATAGTAGTTGTGGCTCCGATGCATACAAGGGCATCAGCGCTGAGAGTTGTTGCTGGGTATCATTGAGCACATCCTGGCTGAATTCCGGCTGCGCTTTACTGCATTGGTTAACCGCCATTGCGGCCGCCACGAAACTCACCAGATCCTGATGGTAAATTTGCGATGTGTTGTCTGGTCGACGCAGGGCAAATAATATGGACTGTGCAATCTCCCATACCTGAGTGTAGAGCTTTCTGGCCCGGGATAGCTCGCCATCACGTCTGAGTTGCAGTGCCTCGAGTTTGAGCTTTTGTCGTTCGAACCGGGCCTGCTCCGGATGCAGTTGTAACCATTTCCGATAGACCGGGCAAAGTAATGAGCTGCGCATAACCACTGTCTCCTTTAATCCAGCAATGCATGAGAGTCATTACTAAGTTAATCTAAATGAGAATTATTATCAATAGTGGTTTTTGAGCTTGTTGTTAGCTGAGTATCAGCCACAGCCCTGCGGCTACAACGGTAATGCCGATCATGGCTTTGGTTTTGTAGCGACGAATAAAGCGTTCGGCTTTATTCCCGAATACTTTGACTATCAGCGCCAGGCCAAAGTACCTTAGTGAGCGGGCGATAACAGTCGCCAGTAAAAACAGCCAGATAGAATATTTGGTGGCGCCGGCTGCGAGCATTGCTATCTGAAAGGGTACTGGCACAATGCCCAGTGTTAGCACAAACCAGAAGCCCTGAGCCTCCATTTTTTGCGTAACGCGCTCAAACTGTTGTTCGGATCCAAACCAGCTAATCAGGTCCTGACCCACGGCATCAAACAGAAAATAGCCAATGGCATAGCCAAACAGCGCGCCGATAATACACCCCACCGTGGCCATTAAGGCAATGAGCCAGAGCTTTTCCCGTTTGGCCTGCATTAACGGAATCAATACTGCTTCCAGCGGGATAGGCACAATGGTGGATTCCAGAAAGGAGGCAATCGTGAGCCCGCGCAGCATATGCTGAGAATCCACAAGTGCCTTGGTCTTACGTTTTAGTTTGTCTTTCACCAAGGGAAAACGCCCCTATTGTTTGTAAATTTTTCCGCCTTTCATTACAAACTGTACGTTTTCCAGTGTCGTAATATCCTCCAGCGGATTGCCCTTAACTGCGACGATATCAGCGAATTTACCGGCCTCCAGGGTGCCAAGCTTATCTTCAATGCCGAGCATGGTGGCTGCGTTTATCGTTGCGGCTTGTATTGCTTTTGCAGGGGGCATGCCAGCTTCTACCATCAAACCAAATTCCTGACCATTATCACCGTGGGCTGAAACGCCACTGTCGGTGCCAAAGGCGATGTTTACGCCGTTTTTATACGCCTTGCCAAATGTGGCCTGGATCAGGGGGCCGATTGCCGCGGCTTTAGGGCGAACGATGTCGGGAAAGTAGCCGTCAATTTTCGCTTTTTCGGCGACAAACTCACCGGCCAGAATGGTAGGCACATAATAGGTGCCGTGCTCTTTCATCAGCGCCATCACCTCTTCGTCCATGTAGGTGCCATGTTCAATGGAGGTGACGCCGGCTTTGATAGCGCGGATCATGCCTTCCTTACCGTGGGCGTGCACCGCAACCGTCATACCGTAGTCTTTTGCGGTAGCGACCACCGCATCGAGTTCATCGTTCATAAACTGGGGATTCTGACCGCTTTTAGCGACGCTTAACACGCCGCCTGTGGCAGTAATTTTAATCACGTCGGCACCATCCTGATAGCGCTGCCGAACGGCCTGGCGCGCTTCGGCCACACCATTAACAACACCCGCTGCCGGGCCGGTATCCGGACGAATTCGCTTCGCCATGCCGTTGCTGGGATCGGCGTGGCCGCCGGTGGTGGCCAGCGATTTAGCCGCTGTGTAAATACGCGGGCCGGTGGCCATGCCCTGATTAATTGCGTTACGCAGTGATACCGTCTCGTTGTAGCTGTCGCCTAAATTGCGCACGGTGGTAAAGCCCGCCATCAGGGTTTTATGGGCGTAATGGGCCGCTGCCAGCGCGTAATCCGCTTCATTGAGGGTAAACCGTTTCAGGTACGACGAGGTGCCGCTTTGCTGCGAGCTCAGATGAACATGCATGTCCATTAAGCCTGGCAGTATAACGGAATCAGAAAGATCGATAAGCCTGTCGGACTTTGCCACCTTAATATGGCCTTTGCGGATGTCGCTGATGGTGTCGTTGTCGATAATCAGTGATACCGGGCCGGTTAGCTTGTCGTCAGTGCCGGTAAAGGCATTGCCCGCATGGATCACCGTGGCGGCCTGCAAGATACTAACAGGAAGCAGGGCCACAGCCACCAGGATAGATTTAATCGTGTTCTTCATTATGCTTTGCTCTTATTGTTGTGAAGTCACTTCACTTTATGTCATGACTGGCGCTTTTACAAAATACCCGGCACACTAACACCCACATCACATGCTCCCTGAAGAGCAACAGGAAATCATAAGAAGATAAAAGGAACTCCCGCCATGCAACAAAGATTAAAGAAAATTTCGGCCCATTCACTGGCTATCCACCTGGCACTGGTGTTTGCCATTCTGTCACTGATATTTATGCTGCCGTTTATGTTTATGATGACATCACTGGTACCGAATATGCCTGAGCAAAATGCCATGCCGTTTATGTTCACCGGTGCGATGACATTTGTAATGCCGGTCTTCTATTTTATTTTCACTTACATTTTTACGCTGATTATGGCGTTTATCTATAACCTGTTGGCTAAACTGACCGGCGGCGTAAAGGTTACTCTGGAAGCGAGTGAATAGAGGCCCTTTTGCATTAAGCCAGTTAACTGATATAGTCGGATAAAGGTGTTGTTTGTTTTTTAAACTGTTTGGATAGGCAGGAGGCTACCCGTTTATGACGTGGCTAATCAGGACGTTACGGTATACAGGCATTGTTTGCGGATGTTTTTTACCATTAATGCTGGTGACTACCGGCGCGGTGGCACAAATGCCAGATTGGGTGCAAAAGGCTACCCCTGATACCAGCACCCATATGTATGGCGTGGGGTCCGGTAATTCTCTGGAGCAGGCTAAAAACCTGGCATTGGCTGAGCTTGCGGGTAAAGTGAGTAGTCAGGTTCAACAGCTGTTTCAAATGCAGGAACAGGCCGTGAAAGATGCTTATTCAAGCCTGATGGCAATTGATACCAGGGTGGAAGTTGGAGCGACCGATCTCAGGTACTTTTACGTTAATCAAACGCAACAGGTTGGCAGTGTTTACTGGGTAGAGCTGGTGTTAGATAAAACCAAAATGGCCAACGACTTAAAAGCACAATTTGAAATTGACCACGGCACCCTGACAACGCAAATGGATGGATTGCTGAACCAATCGATGTTTATGCAACTCCTGCAGGCAAATGCTGCGGCGAAATCCATAACGCAACTGAAGCGCCTGTTGATGCAGATTAAATTTTACTCAGCGGATTTTTCTACTTCCGCCTATGTGGATCAGTACAACCAGTATTTAAAGCAGCTGCAACAGGCAACCGCAGGAAATCAGGTATATTTAGAAGATAAACAGGCAAACTCCCTGGTGGCTAAGGAATTCCGTAACTGGTTATCTGAGCAGGGTGTCAATCTGGCCGATGCTAAGTCAGCAGAAACAGATGTGCTCGAACTAACGACGACCATTGATGCGTACCAGGATAAGCGTGATGCTTACATTACAGAATTATTCACTACTATCACTGTGCAATCTGAAGGCCTTGGTGAGATAGGTCATACCACTATTCAGAGTAAAGGGCGCGATTACAAGCGCGAGGCACAGGCGCTGGATAAAGCCATAAAGTCACTGAAACTGAAGATTAAACAGAAGACACCTGCGGCGTTACTCAATATTAAAGTGTACTAATATTCAGTAACCGTTCGCCGACACTGCATAATGAAGAACAGCGAAACGAAAAACGGGCCGTTAAATAGCCCGTTCTTCGTAGCAAGCGGCAAATGCCTGTGTTACCACTGGATTGTTTCGTTGAACTCTTCAGTAGCATCTTCGTTGAGTTCTAGCTCCTGGGTCTTAGCATATTCAATAAAAAAAGTGGCCGTGGTGATGAGTTTTGGTAAGTGCTCAGGTAAGCCTTCAAGTACATCCTGGAGGAGACCGGTGGCTGCCAGATAGTCGCCGCCTTTCGTTATCGAGTCAGTTAAACCACCGATTGAAAAGCCACCGGAGGACTTTTTCTTTTCCCGCTTGGCATCGGCCTCAGCCACTTCCATAAGTTTGTCAGCATCTTCTTTAATTTCATAGGTTTTATAGGTACCCAGAAGATAAGTGGATGCGCCTAAAATAAAGGACTTTTGTTGGGCAGGCTCGATGTTTTTAGAGCGTAGCGTTTTTTCTCGGATGGCCGCACTGGCGTTACTGGCATATTCACGATGCTTTTCCATCTCTTTGGCACTCATGCTGGTGCCCGAGGTAAGAATTTCCCGCTCCTTTAACAGCTCTTCCTTAGCCTCTTTTAAATCCAGTGATTCAGCCAGACAAATATTTGCCTGATTAACCGCTAACGCCGCCAACATGTATGAAGTCATTACCTTATCTGCGGCGCGCTGAATGTTTTTACCATTATCGGAAGCCGGTAAATATTTTACCAGGAAATCGCTCATGTCAGTGTAATTAAGATCAGCACAGTTCTCTTTAGTCAGGAAGGCCTCTTTTGCCCATGGGGCTGGCTTTTTGTCATCATCTGAAAACAGATCGCCAAATCCGGCACTGGCTGTAAAGCTTACCGCAGAACCGACCAGCAGGGTTACGGGAACGAACAAACGCAAACGATTCAACTTCATAATGTGTATTTCCTTATTAAATGGATTTAGAACTGAGTTGCCCTATGAGGCCAGCAGCCATTTTTTCGGCAGCAAGTTTAAGAGCATTATTTTTAGCAACGATCGGTGTAGGACCAAGTCCGATGTATTGTACTGGTCCAACTGAAGCAACGGCCGAACCCCGGCGTTTAACATCAAGAATTTTTGCGGTAACGGAAACCGGTACCTTATAGAGTCCGCTGGCGCTATCGGTACTGTGTTCATCCACATCAAGGGTCCCGATAGCCAGATACTGCACCGGATCAAGAAGTCCTCGTAAACCGCGAACTGCATCGCGTTTAGTGGTTGGCGTCAGGTCATCACCCTGTTCGTAATCCATAATAAAATTAGTCACATCCAACTGTCCTTCGGTCTCTTCTTCCAGCAAGGCTGCGTCAATTACGTAATAATTTGCCGCGGAAAATACGGCGCCAACGGCAATATCCACTTCGTTAGTAGTGGTTGCCTGCCAGCTATTTTCGCCTCGTTGAAAGTCGCCTTCCGAGGTGTCTTTCGCTTCGATTCTCGAGGCAAGTTCCCGGGCGACAAAAACAAAAGTGATGTACTGATCCTCGTTACTCGCCGGGCTTTGCTGTCTTCCCGCTTCTGTGAATTCTGCCAGCAACTTGGGTTCGTTGATGCTTACACGCATCACAACCCGGAAGAGGTTGTCATCCTTGTTTTCCTTTTTAGAGATAACCACCGAATTTAACAAATAGTCATCGATATTTGAGCGTATCTTACCTTTGATTAATTCGAAGTTAGCGGTTTGATATTCCTGTGTTTTGGCAACCCATGCCTCGATTGCCTTAAGCTTTGCCTCAGCATAAGCCTGTGCTCGCTCGTCGTCATCCAGCCTACCTGAGTAGGGGTGTTCAATAACCCCCTTGTACTCGGCAGCCAAAGCAGGCAAAGACAGTAAGATCAGGATTACACTAATAGTCAGTAGCTTGCTAAATATCATTGAACTGTTCGCTCCACGAGTTAAAAGATTGGTAGGTCTTGCGTTTGTTCTGTGAATGCGTGTTAAACCAGTTTTTATCGGGCTGCTGCAACTGCCGGGCAATGTCCATGAGCAACATTTCCAGTGCATCTTCATAGCCTGGCCAGTCGGTCTCTGCCCTCTGATTTTCAGCAACCAGCATTTGCACCGCAAAGTGCAGATGATCATCGATTAACAGCTCTGTATCAGTGGCCTCGCGGGCTCGTAGCAGGATCCGCGAAGCGTAGAGATTCTTACTGGCTTTATTGATGGTTTTAAAATTTGTAACGTTAACATCGAACACATAGTCCGGCTCTGGCAGGCTAAGCTGATATACGTCGCCGTTAGACATTCGTCCCGACATTTTATTGCCAATGGCATAGCCCTTAGTGTAGGGGATCATATTCAGCCGGGCGTGCTGGGTAAGTTGGGCGGTAAAGTACTGACCAAAGGCCTGGCTAAGTGAGTCTGTATTTACCGATGCCGGAATTAACGGTTTGGCTTTGTCGCTAAAGGACAGGGAGTTGACCTGAAAGCGAAGCATGTTTTCTTCTGGCAGGGTAAAACGGGCGATTTGCTCTCTGGCAAGGGTAAATAAATTGGTGTTCGTGTGATTCGGCTGGTACAAGGCTTTAAGGTTCATTGCTTTGGCCTTTGCCAGATCGCCTTTTACATTAACGACATCGTTACGGGCGATATCCAGTGGAATGCTGGCTATCAGACGCATACTTTGAAAATCAAAGAACAGGATTTGGGCACTGATCTCGGCAACCAGTTTATAGTGGTTGGGAAATCTATCCGTGCTCACTGATTCTCTTTCTATGGCCAGCGTCATCGCGATAGACGGACCGGATTCATAATCGCCCAATTGAGCGTTAGTGATGCTAAACGGGAGACTCGATGCTTGTTGTAGAATTGCATAAAACGCCTTATCCAGTGGCGCGGGCGCCCCGGCTTCAGGTGATCGATTAATCGAAGTAACAACGGGGTAGCTGGTGTCTGCATGTTTCGCATCGCCAAGATATGACACCCCAGCATAATAGATAACAGGCTTTGCCAACACCTGGCCCGACAGCAACCACCATGGCAGAACAATAGAAAATAGCAGCTTCATATGCCTGGAAAAAAGAAAAGTGTGGCGGGGGGGATTAACCTGAGCATATACCATTGAACCCCACATTTAACGCTCCCTGTTGATCTGTGGTGTAAGTGCAAGTTTACTATGTCAGACAATTTAATTGAGTACAATAATTAATCAGCGCAATAAGTGAGCAGACGATCAAAAAAGCCACCGTCAGGTGGCTTTTTGCTCAGGTTTGCTTTGCTTGATTACCGGGCCATCAGGCTGTCTTTCAGCTCACGTAATTTGGCCTTAATGCGGCGCATGTTATCCGGGCCGGTGCGCAGTAGTTGTTTCTGCGGGTCAGATAAGCCTTCCAGGCGCTCATCGGCGTACTTGTACATAACGGAATCGGTGTAAACTTCTACCGGCATTTTTACTTCTGGTGTATCCAGAAGTGTATCAATGGCTTCGATCAGTACCTCGGTGAAAGGCTGGTCAGGGTCGCCAATTTCGGCATACTTGGTCTGAATTTCGTCCTGATAAGTTTCATACAGGGCAATCAGATCTTCGTTGCTCATTGACTCCAGTACATCCACATACGGGGTGTAACGCTTGTAGCTGGCGGAGTCTATCCACTCGCGGTCGGCCTGGGTGTATACCCGGAAGTCCTGGTCCGGTGGCGTGAGCAAGCGATGATTTGGCGCCATTTCGTCATCGGCCAGGTTGGTTGCGGCTACAACAAAGCGTTGTAACAGACCATCATTAACCAACAGGCGACTCAGGGCCGGTGAGGTGGCAATGGTTTCCAGCGCAGCTTTAATGGCTGTGTCGCTCACGTCCAGGGGCTCTGGCTCGGGAGCCGGTTCCGGCATGGGCTCTACTTCCTGATCCGGATCGATTTCTACCGGTTCTGGCGGTGGCGTAGCTTCAAAGGTATCGGCTGGCTCAGGCTCAATCGGTTCAGGTTGGGCAACTGCTGGCGTTTCTGGTTCAACAACTGGTTGCGGCTCTGGTTCGCTCGATGGCCACATCAGCACCACCAGCAACACAACAACGATTACGCCTATAACAATGGCATAAGGTAACCAGGATCGTTGCTCAGTATTTTCGCTCATATTTGTCTACCTTGATCATTGGCTGCGGACTTCCATACTATCAGAGTTAATGACAATCCGCTGAAAATCAATGCACTTTTGCAAAACTTTTCGATTGTGAAAACTCACTTGCTGCGTCTATCTTTATTGAATACAGGACTTGGCAGCAAGAGTAAACCGTTAACAGGTACGATTTTATAGATGCTTTGGGGGGAATTTGGTTCACTTCATCCTTTCTTTACTTTCGTGCGTACTAAATGACGAATTACTGATTTCGGAGTGTTCATGCACAAGTTTATAAGCAGCGATATTGAGAAAGGCCCGCTGGAAATTGAGAACCTGGAAGTTCAGTCGTACGAAATGAATGTCTATCTGGTTCAGCTAACCATTGATGGCAATACCGGCCTGGTGTTTAGTGATAAAGACCAGCCCATGCGGTTTTACAGTGCCGGCCATATTCGTGAGTTTTTCGCCCATTGTGAGGTGGCTAATTCATTTATGACCCACGATACCCCTTACGATGAAATGATCGGTAATCCGCCCAAGGCCAAACACTCCATGGCGCTGCCTTTCAGCATGGATTTACCTTATTAAAGCCACTTCGCGGCGGCCTCGTGCATATTCACCTGCGTGTTAAGGCGTTTAGCCAATAAATACAGGCCGCCAAGTTTGCGATGGATAAATACTGCGTCTATGGGCGGTACATGCCAGAAGTCCTGCTCGAAGCTAAGCGCCATGCCTGCCGATTGTAATCGTCCCAACAGGTCGCTGTTGCCAAAGTCATAGGCCCCGTCACAGTACAATGCCTCACAAGCCAGACGCCCCATGGCCAGAACACTCGCTTGTTGTTCCTCCGAGTGAGACTCCTGCATTAGGCCAATCGCTAAAGCGGCTTCGGCCACCCCTGGCATATCCTCTTTGGCCATACTGCGCAGAAGCTGTAAATAGCTGGCAGATATAGCCGCTGGTATCTCCCGGCAGGCACCAAAATCCAACAGGGCAATTTGCTGCGTGTCGGGCAGGTAGCGGTAATTCGCCATATTCGGGTCGCTCTGGATGAGCCGGAAAGCAAACACCTCATCAAAGAACAGCCTGAACAGCTCCGTCATCAGGTGGTTACGCACTGCCTGTGGTTGCTCGCTGAGTGCTTCAATGGGGCTACTGATAATATGCGTCATCGCCAGTACATTGGGCGTGCTGAGTGCTGTATACACCTCGGGTACTACAAAACTTTGGTAGTCTGCTGCTGCCTGGTGATAGCGGGTCATCATATCGGCTTCGCGAACATAATTTGCTTCGTCATGCAGTTGCAGTTTGGCTTCGCCCAGCAGTGGCTTTATATCAAAGGAGCCGGGTAGCAACCCGGAAAGCTTTATAATACTGGCGACATTGTCGACGTCGCTGTCGATGCTGCTTCCAATGCCCGGATACTGCACTTTGACTGCCAGCGTTTCACCTTGCATGGTAATTACTTTGTGCACCTGGCCAATTGAGGCCGCAGCAATGGGCGCATAGGAAAAATACAGTAGCGTGTCGAACCAGCCTGTACCCCAGGCATCGTCGAGTACCTGTTGTAATTGCGCTTTGGGCATCGGATCGGCGTCTTCCCGCAGGCGGGCTAAAATGGCGCTGAGCTCTGGCGGCAGCAATTCGCCGCTGTCCATGGAAATGAGCTGGCCCAGTTTCATGGCGGCACCCCGCAAAGACGCCAGCTGGTCGGTAATGCGCTGAATATTTTTAGGGGTGAGAACCAGGTCTGATAAGACCGGCCGTTGGCCTGAAAGCAGCTTAGTGGTGCCGTTAGAAATAACACTAACGGCAATTCTGGTGGCCAGCGAACCGATCCGCGAAAGCCTGGCTATGCGTGAGCTGGGAACGGGTTTATTTTTCGGGGGCTGGCTCATACATCCTTAAACGAATTGCGATATAAACTGGATCAGCATGCCGGCGGCACTGCCAAAACCAAAACCGAACCAACCGTTTTTGCCCAGATAACGGGCCAGTGAGGCGCCGAAGATACCGCACCACAGCATACTGCCGTAAATGGCCATTAAGCCTGTGCCCATACCGCTGTCAGGTAAGAACATCATTACAATAATGGTGAGAGCCATGGCCCCGGAAAGAAACACAAAGATAATGTTTTTCTTTTTCGCTGCGGGTGCGTCGGTTTGCTTGGTGTCGGTCATTCAGATTGCCCTGTCATTGTTTTGAGCATCATGACCATTTACGAAGGTCAGGTCAAATGCGACCTTGGTCTGAATAAAAAGTACCGCAAGGGTTCCAGCGGTACTTAGAATTAATTAAAAGTGGACTTCCAGTAATTCAACACTGTCGGTAAAGGTCAGCGTTTTTAAATCGCCATTGCCTTCCACATTGATGGTATTTACCTGCTCCGGCCATAAATCCCGCAGCGCATCGTGGCGAATTTGCAGGCCCTGCAGTGCGGGTGGCTGTGCCGTTTCCTGATAAACCCAGAAGTGCTTACCTTCCACCTCAAACCCCACCAGGTTAAGCGGCAGCGAGTCATTTTGTGCATTAAACAGCACAAAGCGATTGGCTACGTAACGGGCAAACTGGGTTTGGGTTTCCTTGTCATCCAGAATATCGGCGGTTTTCTTAAACAGCGCTTTAACGGCGTGCTCTGCATCATGCAGGTTAAACCGGTGCATAATTTCAATATTCTCAGTGCGCGGATTAAACAACACCGTTGTGATAGCGATTTTTTGCTGATGTGCCACAGCCTGACCACAGGCCACAAAGAACAGCAGGGCATAAAGCCCTGCCTGCATGACACTTTTTACTCGATTGAGTTTAGTTGTCATCACCTTCTTTCTTCTCACCGTCTTCGTCTTCGTCGTCAGTCTTCAGCTCAGTTTTGATATCCTGCATGATATCGCGACGAGCCCCTGTTTTGGTTGAACTAGACTTGTAAGCTTCAATGCGCGAAGGAATGATTTGACGCGGGTAGTGGTTGTTTTCCACATCAACGTCAGCCGTTTCCCAGCGCGGATCTACGGTTACGCTTACCAGCTCTTTATCTTTGTCGGTCACCACCAGCTTGCTAACAGCCTTGGGGGTACGACGCCAGATTTCAGCCGGAATACGCAGCATTTCCTTGCTACCGTCGGCAAAGGTCATTTCCAGGATAATTGGCATAACCAGACCGCCCACGTTAGAAAATTCCATCACGTAGTAGTTTTTGTCTTCTTCGATAGCACGTTCAAAGGCTTTACGTTCCCACGGCTCAAGCTTCTTCAGCCAGCTTTGGTACTTATTACGCTCTTTGTTGGTCACCGTAAACTGATCGTTTTCGTCGTAGAAGTCGGTGATGTCGGGGAAACGTTCTACCCACAGTTTACGGCCTTCTTCCTGGTTACGTTCAACGGTCAGCGACATCGGCTTGTCTTTTTCGAACTGACGCTCACGGGCATAGTCGATATCCGGATCTTCAGTATCCAGGCGCAGCTTGTACACTTTGTCCAGTGAAATATCTACGTGATCCGTGGTGTAAAACCAGCCACGCCAGAACCAGTCCAGATCAACGCCTGACGCTTCTTCCATGGTGCGGAAGAAATCAGATGGCGTAGGACGCTTAAACATCCAGCGCTGGGCGTATTCTTTAAACGCAAAGTCAAACAGCTCACGGCCCAGGATGGTTTCGCGCAGAATGTTCAGGGCCACCGCTGGCTTAGTATACGCATTCGGGCCTAAACGCAGTACTGAATCAGACTGAGTCATGATCGGTACCTGAGTTTGTGACTTCATGTAACCTGTTACGTCGCGCGGTTCAACACCCCATGGAATGTCCGGATCCCATTCACGACCGGCAACGCCGTCGAGGAAGCTGTTTAAGCCTTCGTCCATCCAGGTCCACTGACGTTCATCAGAGTTAACGATCATCGGGAAGTAAGTATGCCCCACCTCGTGAATAACCACGCCGATCAGGAAGCGTTTTTCAGCCAGTGAGTATGTGCGTGAGCCGTCGTCCTGCAATTCAGTACGCGGGCCGTTAAAGGTGATCATGGGGTATTCCATGCCGCCAACCGGACCATTTACCGACTGCGCTGTTGGGTACGGGTAGTTAAAGGTAAAGCGGTTGTACACTTCCAGCGTATGTACGATGGACTCAGTAGAATATTTCTTCCACAGATCGCCACCTTCTTTTGGCCAGAACGACATCGCCATTACGTGTTTCTGCGGACCGCCCTGCTTAACGCCTTTGGCATCCCACATAAACTTACGTGAAGAAGCCCAGGCAAAGTCACGTACGTTGTCAGCTTTGAAGTGCCAGGTTTTGGTGTCGCTGGTGCCTTCTTTTTCGTTCTCCAATGCTTCTTCTGGTGTAACGATAAAGACAGGACGATCAGCATCTTCGGCTTCTTCCAGACGATCGCGCTGTTCGCTGGTCAGCACATCTCTGGGGTTTTGCAGCACACCGGTAGAAGAGACGATGTGGTCAGCCGGTACGGTCATGGAGACTTCGTAATCACCGAATTCCAGGGTAAATTCACCGCGACCGATAAATTCTTTGTTAGTCCAGGCTTCGTAATCGGTGTAGGCCGCCAGACGCGGGAACCATTGAGCCAGCAGGAAAATATCGTTACCGCCTTCACGTTCGTCATCCGGGAAGTGCTCGTAACCAGAACGCGCTGATACCGCATCTTCTTCAACAATGTTGTAGCCAAAGTCGATGTTCAGTTCGGTTTTCTTGCCCGGCTTTAATGGCTCAGCCAGATCAACACGCATCAGGGTGCCAACAATCACGTAGTGCAGTGGCTTACCACGGCCATCGGTGACTTTCTTGATTTGGTAGCCCAGTTCGTTGTCGTCAACAAACTGCTGGCGACGAATGGCGCCCATGGATAATTTGGCTGGTGAGCTGCCAGAGGCGGCAGAAGTTGCTGGCCCACGGTTACCAATACCACCAAAAGTGGTGGTCAGTGCCGACATGGAGTCGTCACGGAATTTGTTCTGGTCCAGTTGGATCCACAGGTATTTCAGCGTATCCGGCGCATTGTTGTGATAAACAATTTCTTCGCTGGCATCAATACGACGCTTTTCTTCGTCCAGCGTTACATCAATATCGTAGTCAACTTGTTGTTGCCAGTACTGGTGGCCTGGTTCACCCGCGGCGTTACGATAAACGTTTGGCGTGGGTAACACTTCTTCCAACTGGCGGAACTTATCCTCAAAATCACCTTTGGTTTGCTTGATTGCACCATCCGCAAAAGCTGGCGTAGCTGACATAATCGACAGCACTGGCATCAACCAAACTAACTTCGGCATACGCTTACTCATAGGTATTCCTTCGTCGTTAAGTGGAAAATGGTTCAGATTGACGAGAAGGAATTCCTTAACGCATCGTCACCTATATTTATTAGAAGACACATAGTTTAATTCTAATACGGTGAAATTTGCCAGCAACTGACCGTAAATAGCCAAAAGCTGAACGCAAACACAGCTTCACAAGGCAAGATATTCATGGTTTTTGTTTGTTTTGCGGGCGCGTTGTAATATTCTTAACACCCCGTTTATCTATCGATTTCTCCAGATGAGTACATTTTCCTGGCAACGCGCTGTTATCAAGATAGGAAGCGCTCTGATTGCGCCAGACGGACAGCGATGCAGTGGCCGGTACTTACTTCCCATAGCGCGATTTATCAATGCCAGCCGTGAAGCGGGTAAAGAAGTGATTTTGGTGTCTTCAGGCAGTGTTGCCGCCGGAAGAGCCAAAATTCCGGTTAATCACGTGGCATCCATCGCCGAAAAGCAGGCTATGGCGGCCATTGGTCAGATTGATATGATGGCAAACTGGCAGCGTTTTTTTGATTTTCCCTGTGCTCAGGTGCTGCTGACCTATGACGATCTGCACGACCGCACGCGCTATGTAAACATCAAAAATACCATCCGCGAATTACTCAACCATCAGGCCCTGCCCATCGTTAATGAAAACGACACCGTGGCAGTCAATGAACTGAAAGTAGGTGATAACGACAATCTGGCTGCCTACACCGCGCTGGTGGCGGGCGCCGATACGCTGATCATTTGCTCCGACATTGATGGCCTGTACAGTGCAGACCCGCGTAAAAATCCCGACGCGACGCTCATTCCCGAAGTAGACCACATTACCCCGGATATATATGCCATTGCTGGCGGCGCTGGTACGTCAGTGGGTACCGGCGGAATGCGAACCAAAATTGAAGCCGCGGACAAATGCACCCGCAGTGGTATTCAGACGCTGATTGTTAACGGCCGCAATGGAACGGTTTTTGATGCCTTGCACGAAGGACAACTACCGGGCACGCTGTTTAAAGCACAGCAGTCGCAGAAAACTGCTCGCCGTTTATGGCTCGAACACACGTTAAAAACCCGCGGACGCGTTGAGGTAGATGAGGGTGCTAAAAAGGCCTTAGTCAATAAAGGTGCATCATTACTTCCCTCAGGTGTGGTAGAAGTAAGTGGTCACTTTAGTCCTGGCGACGCGATCGAGATTTACTGCGGTAAACAGGTGCTTGCTAAAGGGATTGCGCTGTATGGCGCGCAGGAGTTGCGGCAAATCAAAGGCGCTAAGAGCGCACAGATCAATACTATCCTGGGGTATGACAGTGGCGAAGTGGTTGTCCATCGGGATGATCTGGTGCTATTTAAGCCCTGAGGGATTGTGCGGCGTACTGCTAATGACTGCGCCGCAGCACTGCTACAATTAACTGATCCGTTAAGCAAAGGGAGTCGGTATGAGTTTTTCAATTCGCAAAGCCGCCAGTGAGGCAAAAGTGGCCGCCAGACAAGTTGCCCGTTTAAGTGGCGAGCAAAAACGCGCGGTTTTAATGGCCATCAGCAAGCACCTGGTGAGTCAGGTGAGTAACATCTTAAGCGCCAACCAACTCGACCTGGAACATGCTAAATCGGTAGGGCTGGATGCTGCCATGGTTGACCGCTTAACCCTTACTGAAGAGCGGGTTATGGGAATTGCCAGTGCAGTAGCCTCAATTGCCAATCAAACCGATCCGGTGGGCGAAATCAAAGCGCTTAAAACCATGGCCAGTGGTATTCAGGTCGGCAAAATGCGTATTCCACTGGGCGTGATTGCGATGATTTACGAATCGCGTCCCAATGTCACCATTGATGCTGCGGCGTTGTGTTTCAAAGCGGGCAATGCGGTGATCCTGCGTGGCGGTAAGGAAGCGCTGCACTCTAATCTGGCGCTGGCTGCCTGTATTCACCATGTGCTGCGCGAATTTGATATCGATACGGCAGCGGTTACGGTGATCCCCGACCCGAATCGCGAGATCATGAATAAACTCATGACCTTAAAAGAGTATATCGACCTGATCATTCCCCGCGGTGGTGAAGGCTTAATTGAATACGTTAGCGAGCGCAGCCAGATCCCGGTGATTCAGCACTACAAAGGGGTTTGCCATTTGTACGTCGACAAAGACGCCGACCTTGAGCAGGCCCTGGGGCTGCTGGAAAACGGCAAAACCCAGCGTACCGGCGTGTGTAACGCGCTGGAAACCTGTTTAGTGCATCGCGCGGTGGCCGATACGTTTCTGCCCCGGGCGGCCGCCATGCTCAAACAACATAACACCATGATCCACGCCTGCGACTCGTCGATTGGCCATTTTGCCGAGGCAGTATCAGCCACCCACGCCGACTGGCAGGCCGAATACCTGGCTATGGAAATTGCCGTGCGGGTAGTGGATAGTTACGATGATGCCGTTGCACATATCACCGAGTACGGCTCCGGCCATACCGAAGTGATTGCTACGCAAAACTACACTACGGCCAATGCGTTTATCCGGGATATTAATTCTGCCGTGGTGATGGTGAATGCGTCCTCGCGGTTTTCCGATGGCGGAGAACTGGGGCTGGGTGCTGAAATTGGTATCTCGACCAGTAAATTACATGCCTATGGCCCCATGGGGGCTGAATCCCTGACCACCGAAAAGTTTGTGGTACTCGGACAAGGGCAAACCCGGGCGTAAACGTGGTTTAAACTCAACTATAAATGGCGTAGTGTTATAATTTTCGTGGCGGACATTGTGTCTTCGTTGCCAGTCAGTCAATAAAGGATGAAAGAGTATTATGACGGATATTACCCCGTCCCTCAGCGATTACCCTTACCAGGTGACCTTGCCAACCCGCTGGCAGGATAATGATATTTACGGCAATGTGAATAACGTAGTGTTCTACAGTTTCTTTGATACTGCGGTAAACCGTTTTTTATGTGATGAAGCAGGCATGGACTTTCGCACCAGTCCGGTAGTGGCCCATGTTGTGAGCTCGCAATGTCAGTTTATCTCCCAGGTTGCTTATCCGGAAGACGTGGATGTGGGCGTGCGGGTCGCTAAGATTGGCCGCAGTTCGGTTACCTACGGGGTGTCAATTTACGCCGGTACCAATGAGCGCCGGGTAGCCCATGGTCAGTTTGTGCATGTCTTTGTCGACCGTTCCACCGGCCGTGTTGTACCTGTACCGGCCCGCACCAGAACCGCTCTTGAACGCATTATCGAGTCGTTATAATGCGGGCGGTTGTGCTCGATAGCGATTCGTTGGGTACCGATCTCACCCTTAATGAATTTGAATCATTACCGGTAACTTTTAGCCGTTACCCTACCACCACGCCTGAGCAGGTTTGTGAACGTATTCGCGATGCTGATATTGTGCTGGTGAATAAAGTGGTCCTCAATGCCGAAGCATTAGGTCAGGCTGAAAAATTGCGTTACGTGGGCGTGCTGGCAACCGGTACGAATAATGTAGATACCGAATACTGCCAGCAACGCGGTATTACGGTGAATAATGTCGACGGCTATGGCACCGATTCTGTTGCTCAGCACGCCATGATGCTGTTGTTGAATCTGGCCACCTCGTTCACGCCTACCACGCTGCAGGTAAAACAGGGAGACTGGTCACGCTCGCCTTTTTTCTGTTTGCTGGACAACCCGGTTATTGAATTGGCCGGTAAACACCTGATTATTGTAGGTTATGGCACGTTGGGTCAGCGCTTTGCGGAGCTGGCCCGGGCGTTTGGGATGAATGTCTCGGTTGCGGCCAGGCCGGGAACGATCTCTGCTGAGCGCAGAGCGCTGGATGATTTACTCCCTGAAGCGGACGTAGTGAGTTTGCACTGCCAGTTGAGTCCGCAAACCGACAAGCTGATCAACGCCGAACGACTGGCCTTAATGAAACCATCGGCTTTGCTTATCAACACCGCACGTGGTGGTCTTATTGATGAAGCGGCACTGGTAACAGCGTTAAATGAGGGGCAGATTGCTGGCGCTGCGCTTGATACTTTATCCGTTGAGCCGCCACCGGCAGATCACCCTCTGTTGCAGCTTAATTTGCCCAACCTGTTGATCACGCCGCATTCTGCCTGGTCTGCGAAAGAGGCCCGTCAGCGGTTGGTACAAATCGCCGTCGCGCGCTTACAAGCCTTTATCGAGGCTGATTAAACGCCGCCAGAATTTTCGTGACTTCGTTAACACGCTGATGAAAACTCGCCTTGCTGGCGCGTTCATTAATCGTATGATCGCCATCACCAAACGGACCAAAACCATCCAGGGTGGCCACCCCGGCGCCGGCGGTTACGTTAGCGTCACTTACGCCGCCACGCTGTTCAACGGTCAGCGGATAACCCAGTATTTCTTCTATCTGGCGCAATAACTGCTGTTGTTCGGCACAGGGCTGCATAACATCCCGTTGCAGGCCGCCGGTGACAGTAAGGTGGCTGTCTGCGACAGGGTTATGTTTCGCAAGGTGTTCAAAAGCAGTAAGGATGCGTAGTTTTTCATCATTACCGGTAAAGCGCGCTTCCACCACCAGTTGTGCCTGCGGAGAGATGGTATTGGCGCTCAGACCGCCTTTGATTTTTCCTACGTTCACCGTGGTACCTTTCTCCAGGCTGGTAAGTGAGGTCAGGTAAATAGTCAGATGAGCGGCAGCCAGATTGGCATTGACGCCCTCACGGTAATGATTACCCGCATGTGCGCCCTTCCCTGTGATATCGATAAAGTAGGTCGCAATACCTTTGCGGGCAATAACGACTTCATTATTTTTACCCGCGGCTTCAAACACCAGGGCAATGTCATACTCTGCTGCCAGTTTAGCCGTAAGGGTTTTGCTGTCTTCGCTACCGGTTTCTTCATCGCTGACCAGCAACATATCAATATTGCCCAGTTTACCTTGCTGCGCATGTATATTTCGTAGGGCACACAAGGCCACGTAGTTTCCGCCTTTCATATCGCACACGCCGGGCCCGTATACCCATTCGTCATCCTGACTAAAGTCGGTAAAAGTACCTGGCGGAAATACGGTATCCAAATGTCCCAGCAATAACACCCGCGGCCCGTGGTGGCGTGTTGAGCAAAAGTGCACATGATTGCCGATGGTTTCGCGATGATAGGTGTTGGTGGCATAACCCAGAGCTTCCATCCAGCTACCGAAAATCGCCGCATTGGCATCAATTCCTGCTTTGTTGTGACTGTGAGAGTTGAGATTTATCAGTGTGGCCAGCTCGGCAAAATCAACAGACATAGGGCATCCTCATAATTTAGCTGGCGCATTTTTATAGGCCACAGGTGAACGGGGGATGACACTTTTTTGAACAATTTGTGTTGGTTAAAAAGTCGTCATCATCTTGTCATAAAGGATGCGTTAACTAGGCCCCGCTCACGGAGGTGCCTGAATGAAAATCACGACACAAGATGTCTTCTGAGCCATTAAGCAGGCGGGGGGTAAGGCCTGTTGTTCTTTAAATTTTCAATGCAAAAGGTATCAAGGTGTCGATGTATACAGCTGGAATGTGGATGTACAAAAACGGTGGCGGCGATGTCATCCAGTCCAAAATTATTAATCTGTTGCGGGAGCGGGATGTGGCGGTTATTACCGATCTCAACCTGGCTAATGCTTATGCAAAAGCCGGTCATATTATGTGTAATAACGTGGCCATGGATGAGCTGGACGCTTTCTTCTCTTATAACGCAGGCCAGCAATCGCAATATCAGGTGTACTTATATCAGGTGCTGGATGAAAGCATACCCTGCCTCAATAACTTCGCTTCCTTTGCGTTATCTGAAGATAAGTTTCGTACCTCTCAGCGTTTAGCTCGTGCCGGGCTGCGCACCCCCGATTACCGGTTGTGCAATCGCAATGAAAAGCAAATCCTTAAAAATACCATCCGCGAATGGGGCGGCCGCCTGGTGTACAAGCCTACCGATGGCTGGGGTGGCATGGGGATCGTAAAAATTGAGGATGAGCGTTCACTGGATATGTTGCTGCCATTTCTGGATCAAACCAACATCCAGCATTTTTATATTGAACGGTTTGTTAATTACGACATGACTGATTATCGCATTGATATTGTCGACGGTGAGTACGTTGGTTGTTACGGCCGCCAGGCCCCCGCTGATGACTGGAAAACCAATGTTACCAGTGGCGGAAAGGTGATTGTGCGCGAACCCAATGACGAACTTGTCAATATTGCCATTAAAGCAGCCAAAGTGACCGGCCTGGAGATTGCTGGCGTGGATATCATCTACGACCGTGAGCAGGAAGAATATGTGGTGCTGGAAGTCAATGGTATACCGGCCTTTGCCACGCCGGAGCAGGAAGCCATGGGGCTTAATTTTAACGACCTTAAAATTGAAAAAGTGGTGAGTCTTATTGAGAAAAAAGCCAAAGCACATCACCACAATCAGTCTAAACAAACCGTAATCGAATTATTGAGTGCCTAGCCATGACCAAGCCCGTAACCCCTGCCCAACCCTTGCCTAAAATTGGTTTTTTATATCTTGATCACGTGCTGCGTTTTTTTGACAAATCAAATTTCAAAGGCTGGCCTGATCCCATTGAAAGTGTGACCTATCACTGGGGCAATGATAAAGCCCGCTTTATTCGTGAAGTAAAGCAAAAAGGTATCCAGGTGCTGATTGGCAACGTACCGGCTACTGCTTATGAAACATTTCGTGACATTGCCCGCCAATTGCCGGGTGTGCGTTTTGTGCCGTCACTGGATACCCAGTTTGCTAATAAATCCAAAGAAAATGTGACCCATTTTTGTCGCAAACACGATTTGCCTATTCCCACTACGCATATCTTTTATGAAAAAGATGAGGCGTTGGATTTTTTACAGTCCACCAGCTATCCGAAGATCATTAAGAAGTCTTACGGACCGTCTAACTATGGCGGCTACTTTGTGCACAAAGTCGATAGCTTTAAGGAAGCTCAGGCCCTTATTGGCCAGAAAAAATACTACCCGGTTTATGTGCAGGAATTTGTGCCCATGGCGGCCGATATCCGGGTGATGCTGGTGGGACATAAGCCCATTTGTGCTTTCTGGCGTCGTCCACCTGCCGGGCACTGGTTAACCAATACCAGTCAGGGCGGCTCGATGGATTATCTGGATGTACCTAAAGAAGCGCTGGATATTGCCGTGCGTGCCTCCCAGGCGGCTCAGGCGGAATACTGGGCCTGTGATATTGCGCTGGGGACAGATGGCAGGTTCCGTATCTTAGAATGCGCTACTGCGTTTGCGGCCTTCCCTTACGTGCGTGACTGGATTGGTCAGTACATTATGTGGATGCTCGCCGAAGACACCTTTAAAAAGCCTTATATTCCACTGTTTAATTGGGAAGAGCTCGGCAAAATTCGTTCATCACTGCTACGCACTATGCGGCATATCACCTTTGGTGAGTACACGCCAAGCTACGACTGTGCCGATAGCTTGGCCGGGGTGTCCCGCGAGCAATATCCGCTGCTGCCGGTGGAATTACGCGATGGTGAGGAATGGCCCAGTGAGTACTGGAATTTTCAGGATAACTATACGCCACAAACGTTAAGCCGCCCTATCCCGGATTTACATCTGGAGCATCAGGAAATTGGTCTGGAAGACGCACAACAAGACGATACCGATATCCTGCAAGCCCCCCAGGTAAGCTACAGCAAGGCCCAGCTTGAAGCGTTTCTGGCCGGTATTAAAGGCGTGGGTCCCAAAATGATCACCGATATCTTTACCACTCTTGGGGTGGAAGGCTTATCCCTGGCATTAACTCAGGACCCTGAGCAGTTGATGCAGGTGAAGAATCTGCGCGAGAAAAAACGCGACCTTATTGTGTCTCACTGGGGTGAGTTTACCGGCCAGACACAACACTTTGCTCCGGCATAATCAACATCTGGTGAACGCAGTATGAAAAAGCAATATACGTCCTACCCTCAAACCGTTGAGTACCTTGAAAAAGTGATGGGCGAGCATCCGCACGTTATACGTCTGCAGTCTATCGGAACGACCTGGGAAGGCCGGCCAATCATGCTGGTGACCGTCTCACTGGATGTGGAATTTGCCGATAATAAACCCGCGCTGCTCTACACCGGCACTATTCATGCGCGTGAATGGATCGGCAATGAACTCGGCATTAAGCTGATTGAGCACATTATTGATAATTACCGCAGCGATCCGACGCTGAAGCAAATTCTTACCCGTAATACCTTGTATATGGTGCCCTGTTTAAACCCGGATGGGTTTGAGTATTCGCGCACCCATTTTTCATTCTGGCGTAAAAATCGGCGGGATAACGGTGATGGTACCTTTGGGGTCGATCTTAACCGTAACTTTGCGGTGCGCTTTAAGCGCGCAACTGATACCAGCCTGAATACTTATTCGGGGCCGGAGGCGTTTTCTGAGCCGGAAACGGCAGCGATCCGCGATTTCGTGCTGTCGCATCCTAATATTACCATTGCGCTGGATTACCACTCGCAGGGTAACGTGTTCTTCCCGGCGCATAAGTTTAATCATGAGTCAGAAATAGAAGGCACCGATCTAAACGTACTGTGCGCGAATATGAATAAGGAAATTCATAAAGTTACCGGACGTAAATATGGGATTCACCGGGGTAAGCCACCGGCTAATCTGATCCACGGCAGTGGCCGCGAGTACTATTATTCGTTGGGGATCCTCGCCTCGGTCGTGGAAGTGGGGACGCGTAATATTCCGGATTACCTCACCAATATGTCGCAAAGCGTGGACGAGAATATTCCTGCGGTAAAATATGCCCTGTCGGAAGCCATTAATTATTCCCCGTCGGCACCGGCCAGAGTTGATAACTTTACCGTGTCTGAAGTGGATGTATACACGGTTACGCTGAGCTGGGATTACGCGGTTTCAGATGATATCTACTTTGAGATTTACCGCGCCGAGTCGGTGAAAAGCCCCTGTACCGAAGCCAATCTGATTGCCCGCACCCGCCAGCTTACGTTTACCGATGTACAGCTCAAGAGTGGTCACAAGTATTACTACAATATCCGAGCTGTTGATCGCATTTCTGGTATTAAGTCGCCCTTCAGTCCGGAAATCAAACTGCGCACCAAACTTTCTCGCGACGAGTATTTTCGCGGCTTGTTCCCGGCCCGGCAGAATGTGGGCTACGTGGGGCAGTACACCATTGAGAAAAATCGCGATCATTTTGGCTATAACTCGCTGTTTGTAGGCGTTAATAAACGTCGCGGTATTTGCTATGGCGTGATTGAGTTTAACCTCGACAGTTTACCGGAAGGCGCGCGGATAAAAGCCGCGCGTTTTTCGCTCTACCCGATGAACCGGGTGAATGCTAAAGTCGAGAACTTTGGCGAGTGGACGGTTTCCGTGCTCGATGGTGATGAAATTGCCGACATCACTGATTTTAATCAGATCCATCAGGCCACACCGGTGCAAACCTTTGGGCAGTCTGTCGCGTCTGACAAGCTAACACAGGGTATCTGGTCAGAATGGGTATTAAACGTCGCAGAGCGACACATTATTAAGCGCTCCATCAACGGCGGACGTTTACTGCTGCGCATTGAAGGCCCTAAAAAACTGCCGGTTGGTGCCGACTCGCAAATGATGCAGTTTGATATAGGTTACGGTAAGTTTGGTGCAGGCATCCATTACCGGCCGAATATGGAGCTAATTTATACCCTGCCTACCAACCGCCTGGAACTTAAGCCTAACGCGCTGCATACTATTTATCGTGATCAGGTCATTAACGGTGAACTGCGCTCAGGCTTTGATGAACAGGGTGAGATTGTTTACGGGCAAATGGCCTTTATGCCAGAAAACCTGCCACCACCGGATCGCACTGTGATCACCGAAGCTTACCTGGTAATGCAAAGTAAAAGTGCCATGGATACGCACAAGGACATTCGCTTTACCATTGAACTGGCTGGTCTTGAGGCCCTGGACTACAGCAGTGTGAAAGCCCGACAAAAAATCGAATTTATCGGCTATGAGGTGAGTAACGCGCAGTTAAAAGAGCGCAATACCCATCATTTTATCTTCGACAGTTTTTGTAAAACCCACCTCGAAGCTTTATACGCCGACAATCAGCCTTTCCATTTTATCATTCGGGCCACGGCTTCTTCGCCTCAGCATAATGCGCTGGTGGACTGGCATAATGAAAGCAGCAGTTTAGTCTGCCAACTGGTGATCAAATATATCCAGCGCCGAAAAACAACCTTACCTGCTCCTGCAGAATTTGATGCCACGGTAGAAAACAAGCAGGTAAAACTTACCTGGAAGAATCCGGAACACGATGATTTTGTCGGGAGTTTTGTGGTGCGTAACAGGTTCCATCCGCCCAAGTCTCCTTTGGATGGCGTAAAGCTGTATGCCGGGCCGGATAACTATACTTACGACAATTTTGGTAACCCTAATATTGCTAAGTTCTATTCAGTTTTCAGCTATGATGACGTACCTAACTACTCTGCACCGGTGAGCTTAAGTTACAGCAGCAGTGAAGTCATCCCGCTGGAAGACGTGGAATACGAGGAGCAGGACGAGGATGAAACCGAGCAGGATTAATATAACCCCGTCATACCCGAAGATGCGAATGCATCTATCCGTTAGCTAAACCCCGTCGTCCCGGAAGTTTAGTAGAAACTATCCGGGATCTCCTAAAAAGTGTTACTCACTCAATAAGATTGTTGCAGGTAGTCAGTCTGCTGAGGAGCTCCCGGCTCGGAGGCCGATATATGGACTCCTCCCCCAAAGGAGGATAGGTTATTTCTTCCACAAAAAAACCGGAGTCCATACATGTATCAAGATAAC
>CATMRP010000038.1 GCA_950073835.1 uncultured Alteromonadaceae bacterium | reverse complement strand
GCCACCAAACTCCCCTACAATCTGGATGCCTGGGATGGTTATGCCGCAGAGCGTGACAAAGTACTCAGCTTGTTCTCAGATGCGCAAAAATCTTTACTGGTGATTGCCGGGGATACCCATAATGGCTGGGTGAATAAGCTTACTGACAACCGTGGCGAAACCGTGGCTATGGAGTATGCAACGCCGAGCGTTTCGTCACCCGGCATGGAAGGTTACCTGGGGCTGAACACTGACCAGGCTAAACGACTGGCGGGTGCACTGCCACTGTTAATTGACGATCTCAGTTACTGTAATCTTCATGAGCGGGGCTACATGACCATGTCATTTACCCTCTCCATGGTCACCACCCAGTGGCACTATGTAAGTAACATCAGCAACGAAAACTACGCCGTAGTTACCCGCCACACCGAGCGGTTTGTCAATTAAGCATTGGTAGCAAAGGGCCTAAATAGGCCCTTTGTAGTTCTCATTCCGGGCTTAGCGAATATACATCTGAGCGAAGTCCGGAATGCGATATTCTGCGCAAATCTGTTCAAAGCCTACACTTAACACCGAGTAAATTTCATCCAGCGCACTTTTATCATTGGTAGTTTTCGCGAGCATATTAAGCAGTTGTATAGCTTTATCTGGCTCACCATAGCAACCAAATTCTGATGCCACATGAATTTTCGCATAAATATCGCCTTCGTCGGCGGCTTGCTGGATCAGACTTAAGCCGTTTTCGTTATAGGTAAGTCGGCCCAGAATAAACTTCGCCCGCACTTTACCACGCTCTTCGCTGAGGTAAGACAGAACGCGCTTTGCTTTATAGTCAGACTTTGGATAACGGGTGTAGCGTTTGCCACTTTTGTTCGGCAACTGTCCGGCAAAAAAAGCAAAAGCGTGTCGCATTGCTTCGTCGGTCGAAAGCGTATCAAGGTGGGCAGATGTCACATCAATTGCCCTTGCCTCAAAGGCTTCGCGCTCAGCCATCTGGCTTTCGTGATGGGATTGCGTGGCACGGAAAATCTCAAAACCGGTTAATGCGAATAAAGACACGGTCAGGGTCAGGCAACATCCGGCCAGCGCTAGCGGCGTAGTTAAAAACCAACGATTTCTCAGTCGCCTGCTGCTGTTATGCGCGGCTTCTTCGGTGAGAACGTAAAATGCCCGGTGCTGCTCAAAGGGAATGGTTAGCCTGCCAACATAAGCTGCCGACCAGGCGCCAGCGCCGTATAAACCAACTAAAATAAAAGCCCTGACCGATTGGCCTTCACCAAGGCTGAGGCCAAACATAAAAGCCGCCACAACCACAGCAAGGTGTGCCAGCAATGCCATTGCCGCGAAGGAAAGTTGATAACCACGGCCGTAGAATCGCACTACAATCCCAATTGCCGCACCGCTGAGAGCCAGCATAACCGGTGCGAAGCGGTCGTCATACAAATAAAGTCAGTACCATAGGACCAGTATGGGAACTGACCAGAACGCCACGGCCAGTGCCGCTTTTAATCCATGTTGCCCGTTAAGCTTTGCATCGACGGCGTCGATTTCCTGTTGGTTTACTTCCACTGCCCTGTTCCAATTATCACTTAATCCTATGATTTTTTTACAGTATACAGGAAACCAACCGCGCTGCGGCAGTTTCTTTTACTTGCTCAAACCAGCACCGGGATTAAGAATCGAGCGGAGTGCGTGCAGCCCTCACTGCCCGGGGATGCATAAGCTTTTCAAGCTCTTCAAGGTAGGTAGCGATAGATTGATGGGTTTGCTTATCTGCCGTTACCGCATTGTATAACCATTGATAAGCGTCCTGATAATCGTAGGGTGAACCGTAGCCTTCGATAAACAGTTCGGCCAGTTGCATCTGGGCTTTCAGATTTCCAAGGGCTGAGGCTTCACGCAGAAATATCACCGCTCGTTTGCGGTCTTGCTGCACCAGCGTGCCTTTACTGTAATAGCGACCAAGCTGTTCAAGTGCGGCCGGCAGTCCCTGGTCGGCAGCCTGACGCATGAAGTCAACGCCTCGTTCCGGGTCGGCTTCAACACAAACACCCCAGGCCAGCATATCGCCCCATAAAAACTGATAAGCAGGTACTTTGAGCACTTCAGCCCGGGCTTCAATATCCTGGTTTAACTGGCAGCGATCCATCACCACCCGGTCGAGATGCTCGTTACGGTTGATCATGTTGATCAGCTCGTCCTGAGTATAAAGCTGTACCGCTTTAATCTCCTGTGCCTGCACTGCGCTACCGACTCCCAGCCACAGGACTGAGAGCATCAGTAATAAACCACCTTTATTCTGCATATCACATTCTTCCAGCTAACTCGTCGCCTCTTGGCGTTTTATCGGCCGGCGAGGCGAAAACCTAATTAAATTTAATATTCATGGCGCTGTTAATGCGCCGCGTGTGCTCTACCACATCAATACCAAGATCGGTGAGATAGCCTCCGTCTACCTGGGTTATCAGGCCTTTGGAATACAACCGGGCCGCAGCCTCAACAATGGACTGGGTGGCATCGTGGTGAATTTTTAAACCCTGCATCAGACTTTCGGCAGGAAACTTCAGTAACAGGTTTAGCTCTTCGATGACGTCGTGTGAAAAAGCCATAAGGACTCCAGGCAACTATTCTCTTTTAATTGTATAGCCAGTATGCGCTTGTTTAGCCAACAAGTCATGACCATATTTAGCGCTCACCAACCGGTGTTTAAAACCCTTCACTCAATGTTTATATAATACCCTTATTAACAAAAACGCAACCAGTGCATACCGCCTATGGCGAGAATACGCAGAATCGGCGCCCAGGAGTGATCGGCTCAGGGTCTTTAATGGTATACTCCTGAAAATAATCCTGTTTTGATGGGTATCATAAAACCCAAGGCACGCTGCTGGGATAGCCACAAACTATGAAGTATAGAGATTTACGCGACTTTATCAGTCAGTTAGAAAAGAACGGCGATTTAGTACGCATTACCAAACCAATCAGTACTAAACTGGAAATGACCGAGATAGCCGACCGAACCCTGCGCGCAGGCGGCCCTGCCCTGTTATTTGAAAACCCGGTAGATTTCGACATTCCGGTATTAATGAACCTGTTTGGCACACCTGAGCGCGTTGCGTTGGGCATGGGACAACATTCGGTAACTGCCCTGCGCGAAGTCGGTAAGCTGCTGGCCTATTTAAAAGAGCCTGAGCCACCTAAAGGGCTCAAGGATCTGTGGGAAAAACTTCCTGTTTTTAAGCAGGTTCTGAATATGCCTGCTAAGGAAGTACGTAAAGCGCCCTGTCAGGAAATAGTGTTAAGTGGTGATGAGGTTGACCTCACACGTCTTCCCGTGCAGCACTGCTGGCCGGGCGATGTAGCGCCGTTGATCACCTGGGGGCTCACAGTTACTCGTGGCCCGCACAAAAAACGCCAGAACCTGGGCATTTACCGTCAGCAGGTACTGGGTAAAAACAAGCTCATTATGCGCTGGTTGTCGCACCGCGGCGGCGCGCTGGATTTTCGCGAGTGGTGTCAGACCCACCCCGGCGAGCCCTACCCGGTTTCAGTAGCTTTAGGCGCCGATCCGGCCACTATCCTTGGTGCCGTGACGCCAGTACCGGATACCCTTTCTGAATATGCGTTTGCCGGACTGTTACGCGGCGATAAAACCGAAGTCGTAAAGTCAGTAAGCAATGACTTGCAGGTACCTGCCAGTGCCGAATTTGTGCTGGAAGGGTATATTGCGCAAGACGAAACCGCACCAGAGGGACCTTATGGCGATCACACCGGCTATTATAATGAGGTAGACGAGTTTCCGGTCTTTACGGTGACTCATATCACTCACCGTAAGGATCCGATTTATCACTCCACGTACACCGGCCGTCCGCCGGATGAACCAGCTGTGCTTGGTGTGGCATTGAATGAAGTTTTTGTGCCCATCCTGCAAAAGCAGTTTCCTGAGATTGTTGATTTCTATCTGCCCCCGGAAGGCTGCTCCTATCGCATGGCGGTAGTGACGATGAAAAAACAGTATCCCGGACACGCTAAACGAGTGATGATGGGTGTTTGGTCGTTCCTACGTCAGTTTATGTACACCAAGTTTGTTGTGGTATGCGATGACGACGTTAATGCTCGCGACTGGCAGGATGTGATTTGGGCGATTACTACCCGAATGGATCCTGCCCGTGATACAGTAATGATAGAAAACACGCCCATTGATTATCTTGATTTCGCCTCGCCGGTATCAGGGCTGGGTTCCAAAATGGGTCTGGATGCTACCAATAAAATGCCTGGTGAAACCGACCGGGAATGGGGTGAGCCCATCGTTATGGAGCAAGCGGTAAAAGACCGGGTGGATGCAATCTGGGATGAACTCGGTATCATGAACAGCGCAAATTCCGGACAATAAAGTAAACCTACAAACATTAAGAGATTCTGTATACATGTCACAAATTAGATGCCAGGTTGAAGGTATAGCACCACTGACCAAGACGGTTTATCGGGTCGACCTGACCCCTGATGTTTCTCTCGATTTCCAATCGGGACAGTACGTTTTGGTACACATGGCTGAAGACGATAAACGTCCTTTCTCTATTGCCAATGCGGCGCATGACAACAACCGCCTGGAACTGCACATTGGTGCCGAGCCGGGTAACAGCTACGCGGGCGAAGTGCTCGAGCGCATGCGTCAGGAAAAAGCCATTTTCATCTCAGGCGGGCATGGTCAGGCTACCCTGCAAGACGGTGATACATCAATGATTCTGGTGGCTGGCGGAACCGGCTTTTCTTACACCTATTCAATTTTAATGCAATCACTGAAGGTCAATCCAAACCGCGAAGTCACCCTGTACTGGGGCGGCAAGCACCTTGAGGATCTGTATTATCACAAAGAACTGATTTCGCTGGCTGCACACCATCCGCACCTGACCTACATTCCGGTAGTCGAAAACGCTGCCGATGACTGGAACGGTCGCAAAGGCTGGGTACACCATGCAGTACTGGCTGATTACGCCGACTTATCCGGCGTACAGGTCTATATTGCCGGGCGCTTCGACATGGCCAAGGTCGCCCGCGACGATTTCTTTGAGCGTGGCCTGACGAAAGAAAACCTGTTTGGCGACGCCTACGCGTTTATTTAATCTCACACACTGACGGTGGTTATAATGAAAATAATACGTCCACTTACTTTACTGGCTTTGAGCGCCAGCCTGTCATTGCAGGCTGCTCAGCTTGAATATGTTGATCAGCCTCAACTGCATGATATTGCAGCCAATGTTTCTGCCCAGCGGATAGAACAGGATATTGAGAAGCTGGTCAGCTTTGGTACCCGCCACACGCTCTCTGAAACTGAGTCGGATACCCGGGGCATTGGTGCCGCGCGCCGCTGGATCAAAGCCGAGTTTGAGCGCATTTCTGCCGACTGTGGCAATTGCCTTGAGGTGTATTACAGCTCTGCCACCATCAGTGGTGAAAAACGCATTCCTGACCCGGTTGAGGTCGTCAGTGTGATTGCAATACAACGCGGTGTCAGCGATCCGGACCGCTATGTATTGATGTCGGGCGACATTGATTCGCGGGTATCTGATGTGATGGATGCCACCTCGGACTCTCCCGGCGCGAACGACAACGCCTCAGGAGTAGCCGGCACACTGGAAGCCGCCCGGGTACTCAGCCAGTATCGTTTTAACGGCAGCATTGTTTACGCGGCGCTGTCTGGCGAAGAGCAGGGCTTATTTGGCGGTAAAATTCTGGCTGAACAAGCTGCTAAAGATGGCTGGCGGTTAAAAGCCGTGCTTAACAACGACATGATTGGCAACATTGAAGGGATCAACGGCGTGATAAACAACACCACCGCCCGCATTTTTGCCGAAGGCACGCGCCAGACTGAAACTGATCGCGAAGCCACCATTCGCCGCTTCACCGGCGGTGAGGTAGACTCACCCAGTCGCAACCTGGCCCGTTATATTGATTTAGTCGCCGACCGCTATATTCCTAATCTGGATACTATGGTGGTTTACCGCCTCGACAGGTTCGGCCGCGGTGGCCACCACCGCCCGTTCAACGACCTCGGCTTTCCTGGCGTTCGGATCATGGAAACTAACGAAAACTACGTGCGCCAGCACCAGGACTTACGCGAGGAGAACGGTATCAAATATGGCGATACCATTGACGGGGTTAACTTTGATTACGCGGCTAAACTTACTGCGCTCAATGCGGTGAGTCTGGCCAGTATGGCCTGGGCTCCCAGTCCGCCTGCCGAGGTAAGCATTAAAGGGGCGGTAGAGCCTTCTACGACCCTGAGCTGGCAGGCTTTGGACAAAGCCCAAAATCCGCATCTGGCCGGCTATAAAATTTACTGGCGCTACACCGATGCCCCGCAGTGGCAGTTTAGTCGATTTGTCGGCGATGTGACCAAATTTACCCTGGAGAACGTAGTGATAGATAACTATTCCTTCGGCGTAGCCAGTGTCAGTAAAGATGGCTTTGAAAGCCCGGTTGTGTTTCCGGGTGCCGCCGGAGCGTTTGGCGAATGATGTTTAAAGAGGTGTGGTAAATATGCAATTAAACGGTGCGGTGATTAGCCTTTGGTCAGCGTGGTTAATGGTGTTAGCCTTTCCTGCTGCGGCGCAATCGCCCATCACCCTGGTTGCTAACCCTTTACCCACACTGGTTAGCGAAGAAACCGAAAATGCCAGGCTCAATCAACTGGTTGAACAGGCATTCAGCGAACTCGGTGTTGAAGTCACTCTGGCAGTAGACCGCCCGGCCTTTTCTGGCAGCGGTTTACTTACCGGTAAGTACGACGGCGAATTCGTCCATTTTGCCTTGCAGGAACAGCGCGACAACCTGCTCTATAGCAGGGCCTATTTACCCGCCCTGCTGTATGTGGCCAGCAGAAAATATCCACTCGACGAAGTCACCCAGTTTTCCCACATTCGCAATAGTCGGGTGGCAACCACCAACCGAATTGCCAACACACCGGCAATGCGCAATATTAAGGCCGTATCCTGGGTGCGTAACCCGGCCCTTTTCGACATGTTTAGTCAGCTGTCAGAAAAACGTGCAGATTATGTTTTTGAAGACTGGCTGGTGATTGCCGAATTTAACCGGATGCTCACCAATAATGGTGAAAGGCCCTTATATGTATCACCCTATCCGTTGGTCAAATCAGCGTTAACAGTCAGCCTGCGTAAGGATTACCCCAATGCCCGACAGCTGCTGGACAGGTTTGATAGTTACATACGTGATATTCAGCGCGATGGCCGGTTTAACCTTGCTATGGCAGTTGGCTGGACCAGCATGGACATCAATGGTGATGGCACAGCAGACTGGATAACCAGCGCGCGAATGCACCATGACGATGTCCCCCCGATGTCGCAAAAGGGCGTGCTGCCACTGGATAAAACCCAACCGGGTGAGGCCTCTTTATTTGTAGTCGATGGTGAGCAATTCAGTAGCTGGCCTGATGCTCAGGCAAAACTTAACGACCATTCGGTATTGCCCCGCCCCACTTTACTGGATCGTGCAATCTACAAGCGCATGCTGCAGCGTTGGTAAACTCAGCAGTCATTATTGCTCCTAAGCAACATTAGGAAATCAAGATAATAGCCTAAACTTTCCGCTATTTGGCCAAGCCCAGAGATAGTCGTAACACTAAAAGATCTCCCAAACCCTGAAATTTAAACTAAAGTTTATACATTAACGGTTCGGGGTATTGAGATGAGCAGCACGATAATAAATATCGACAACCTAAACATAAAAAATATACTGGAGCATGCCCATATCGGCGTGATTATTCATCGCGCTGA
This sequence comes from uncultured Alteromonadaceae bacterium, assembly GCA_950073835.1. Taxonomy (GTDB): domain Bacteria; phylum Pseudomonadota; class Gammaproteobacteria; order Enterobacterales; family Alteromonadaceae; genus Alteromonas. Next base: position 25,883 of record CATMRP010000038.1, on the reverse strand, counting down.
TACGTCTGTTGTTTATGCAAACCCAGCTGCAATTCAACTACTTAATCTATCTTACGATCAGTTAATAGGCAAAGATGCTTATGATCCGCAGTGGGCTTTTGTTGATGAAAATGGCTTACCACTGGAGCTCAGTAAATACCCTGTAAACCAGGTGCTAAATTCTAAACAGCGGATCGAGAACAAGACGATTGGCCTAATCGACCATACCACTAAAGACATATCCTGGTTTATGGTGAACGCATACATGGAAGGGCATGAGGGGGCGAAAAACTGCTTTATCGTAGTCACCTTTTCGGATATTACGGAACAGAAGAAGCCATTTTCAGCTGAGGATATTCTGGAAAATGCCCAGGATATTATTATCGTAACTGAAGCTGATAATATCGAGTACCCGGAAGGACCCAAGATAGTCTACGTGAACAGGGCTTTCGAAAAGCTTACCGGTTACACTAAAGATGAAGTCATTGGCGAATCACCGCGCATATTACAAGGCTCACTTACCGACAAAGAGGCCAGGAAGTCTATTTATCAAGCGCTCAGGAAAAAACAGTCCGTCAGTCAAACATTACTGAATTACGATAAATGCGGCCGCCCCTACTGGATAGATATGAACATTATCCCTTTGAAAAATAACTCTGGCCAGGTTACCCACTTCGCTGCTATTGAACGAGATATATCACAAATAAAGTTTCATCAAGAGCAACTAGCCAACAGAAACAACGATCTTAAAGCCTTAAAAGCCAATTTAGAAAAAAGAGTGCGGGAAAGAACGCTTTCACTCCAGCAGGCGAAAACGCAATTAGAGAGTATGGCTTACTTTGACCCACTTACCCAGTTACCCAACCGACGCTTTTTCAGCATACATTTGAGTAAGCTGATTGCTGCTGCAAAACGTCGCAAGGAAATGATAGCGCTCGGCCTGATAGATATCGACAATTTCAAGTCCGTTAACGATACATTTGGGCATAATGCAGGTGACGAAATATTAAAAAAAGTAGCAGAGATCATTAGCGACCTGTTCCGTCATGAAGATGCTATCTGCAGGTACGGCGGAGAGGAATTTGCTTTCTCAATAATTATCAATGAGAAAGACCAGGCCGAACAAGCTTGTGATCGTCTTCTTCAGGCAATCAGAAATGCACAATACCAATTTGAAGGGTCCAGCATCACAATTACCGCCAGTATTGGCGTGTTTACCACGTTAGCAGAGCATATTGAAAACGAGCATGAACTTTATAGAAATGCCGACTCTTTAATGTATAAAGCCAAGCAAAACGGCAAGAACCGTTACTACATGGGTTAGGCCTATTAGCTCATTGCGACAATCACCCTCTAAATGGTGAGAATGAGTACAGCCATAATAAACCCAAGCACTTAAAGTTCACTTCCACACGGTGCTTTTGCAGTAATATAAAACGGTGGCTCGCAAGCTGAAGACGTTGGATCTGAATTTACATTAGCTAAAGATAAACAAAGTTTATAAGTATTCACGCACCAACCTGTGGTTTTCGCAGTGCTGTGCGCGCCTTTAAACGGATCGGTAAATGACCCGTCACCTTCTGATGGATCGGATGGATGGGGCGCAACTAAGGCACCTTTTGTCTCGATGAACGACCGCCAGCAGTTCGACATCATTGTGTCATGAAGAGACATGACACTGTTTGCCACCATCAGGTGAGAAAACTGAACACCATCAATACTGGAAAGCAAGGGATGTATTTTAAAATCTAACTCAGGATTCTGGCTCGAAGGGTTAAACCCGCCCGCAGCAGAAACTTCAAAGGTAATAGCATTTCCTTCTCCGTAGATTCTGGTGGCTCTTTGCGACGGTTTTGTTGGATCAGGGCTAATAAAAAACGAGCCATCAGCCAGCGAAAGCTCAAATGACGGTTTGTTGGCAAAGGCTGAATTAACAAACCGGCTCCAACTCCTGCCATCCATTCTGCCCAGAATGCCCTGAGCAATTTGCTGGAAAACAGTTTGCCGCTTCTCCAGTGAGTTAAGTAATTCGGTAGGGTGATGTCTGCAAGCGTTCTCTTCGCTTTCTGAATGCTCCCCCTTAAGTGAGGTAGCGTTAGCAAAACTGCCTGTGGTCAGGCACGCTGAAACGATATATGCCCCTAAATTCTTCAAAAGAAATCCGTTTTATTATGAAGTTGAAACGCCAGTATCGGCAAAAGAAGCTATTTGTCAATCCATGAGCATTGCTGAGGCAGCGCCTTCAGAAAGGATGAGAGTTTACCACTGAGAACCGCGCCACTGACCAACCCATTCGCCGTTTTGCAGGATTTCTTCAACACTGTCAAAGGGGGCTGTAGAGGTAGCCATAAACAACCGGTACTCGCCGCGACTGTCTTCAAACACGTAGGTCCCGTTGGTGTCGGGACCGGCGATAAGTTTTAGTCGGGTTGATACACTTTGTTGCACTGTACCTTGTGAGTACGTTTGTGACATGGTTCTGGCCTTTATGGTTGAATTCTTATAAACAGACCCGGCAATCTGTTATTAACTTTCACCACAGGCAAAAACGACTGTGGCTTTAAAAAAACGCTTGTAATCCGGTTTGCGCACGGCCGAGTATAAGGCCATGAATATCGTAAGTCCCTTCGTAGGTATTCACTGTTTCCAGATTCAGCATGTGCCGCATAATGTGGTATTCGTCGGAGATCCCGTTACCACCGTGCATATCCCGCGCTTTCCTGGCAATTTCCAGCGCTTTACCGCAGTTATTACGCTTTATCAGGGAAATCATTGCCGGATCAAACTGCCCTGCATCAATCAACTGGCCGACTCTGAGAGCTGCCTGTAAACCCAGCGTAATTTCGGTTTGCATATCTGCCAGCTTGGTTTGAAACAGCTGGGTTTGCGCCAGTGGCTTGCCAAACTGTTTACGGTCCAGACCGTACTGCCGGGCCGCATGCCAGCAAAACTCAGCAGCGCCCATGGCTCCCCAGGCGATACCATAACGGGCCATATTCAAACAGCTGAAGGGCCCTTTCAGGCCGCTTACCCCGGGCAGCCTGTTTTGCTCAGGCACAAACACCTCGTCCATGACTATTTCGCCGGTGATAGAGGCTTTAAGCGACAATTTACCGCTAATCTCTGGTGTTGACAGCCCTTGCATACCGCGCTCCAGAATAAAGCCACAGATCGCACTATCCTGCGCCGTATTCTTAGCCCACACCACACATATATCCGCAATGGGTGAGTTGGTGATCCACATTTTGCTCCCACTTATACGGTAGCCGCCCGCAACTGGTTCAGCCCGGGTTTCCATGCTCGCGGGATCGGAGCCAGCGTTAGGTTCGGTTAAACCAAAACAGCCTATCATTTTACCACTGGCCAGTTCAGGCAGGTATTTTTGTTTTTGCTCTTCGCTGCCAAATTGATAAATAGGATGCATAACCAGTGAAGACTGCACGCTCATGGCACTTCTGTACCCACTGTCTACGCGTTCGACTTCGCGGGCAATCAATCCATAGGCCACATAACTCACACCGGCACAGCCATACCCATTGATGGTGGCGCCCAATAACCCCATGTCACCAAACCTACGCATAATATCAGGGTCAAACCGGCCCTCTCGGTTAGCCTGTAAAATACCCGGCTGTAAGGTTTCCTGGCAAAACTGGTGGGCCGAGTCCCGCAGCATACGCTCCTCATCACTCAGTTGAGCATCCAGCATTAACATATCCTGCCAATAAGGGTTAACCGACATCCTCATCTCCTGTTTATCATTTTTGTAGGGTAGTTTTTGGTAAGCATTTATAGTCTGCTTTTGTTGGTAGCATTATACACTTTACGGCCTGTTGCCCGGCTAAATCCCGCTTAAAGGCAGCGCAGTGGTGTACTTTATTTGTTCCATCGCAAAGCTCGAGGTGACATCGCCCATTGGCATATTCTTAATCAGGCGCTTATAGAAGTGATCAAAGCTCTGCATATCAGCCACGATGACCTTGAGCATATAATCGTATTCACCGGACATGCGATAAAACTCTACGACCTCCTCAAAGGCGCTGCAGTGCCGGGCAAAATCATTTAGCCACTGCTCATCATGACGGGCCGCTTTTACCTGCACAAAAACAGTAAGCTTTAAGCCCAGCGCTTCAGCATCCAGCAAAGCAACTTTACGGCTAATCGGCCCTTGCTGTTGCAGGCGCTGAATGCGCCGCCAGCAGGGTGTAGTGGTAAGCCCTACCTGTTCAGCAATTTCCTGTACAGCTATCTCACTGTCCCGTTGTAACAGGGCCAATATTTTTTTATCCGTGGCATCCATAGCATTATTTTCTAATAAAAGTTATTTATTGAGTTTTAACATTCACCAACCATGCCACTTATCGAAAATTTTAGCAACGCATTGCTTAGCTCAAAGGGCATACTTTTAGTCTCATTTCTTTGAACTACCGGATAACTGATATGTTTGATTCGCCTGCGGCATACCCCCAGCCTAACGCTTTTCGCCAGTGCATTACTGAGACTATCGGCAATACACCGCTGGTACGGCTAAACCGCTTGCCTGAATTACAGGGTGCCCGGGCTACCGTGCTGGCCAAACTGGAATATTTCAATCCGGCGGGTTCGATAAAAGACCGGGCTGCGTTGTCTATGCTGGAAGATTTGTTGCGCCAGCATAACGGTAACGTCAGACACATTATTGAGGCCACCTCTGGTAACAGCGGTGTAGCCTGTGCCTGGTTAGGCGCCGTATACGACATCCCAGTGACCATTGTTATGCCGGAACATATGTCCAGCGAGCGACAATTGATGATCCGCCATTACGGCGCCAATTTAATTACCACGCCCCGGGATAAAGGCATGCCCGGAGCCATTACTCACGCGCACAATCTGTTAAATGACATAGCAGGTGCGGTATCCATGGACCAGTTTGCCAATCCCGCCAATGCGGCCGCGCACCAGAACACTACGGCGCGTGAAGTATGGCAACAAACCAACGGACACATTGATGCGCTCGTTGCCTGTATGGGTACCGGCGGCACGCTCACCGGCATGGCGCGCTATCTGAAAGCCCACAACCCGGCCATTAAAATTATTGCAGCGGAGCCCAGCGCCTGCCCGTTATTAAGTAAAAGTGAAGGAGGCGAACACGCTATTCAGGGCGTTAATCCAGGGCATATTCCAAGGGGCCTGGATCGCAGTATGATTAATGAGGTACTGACTGTGGATTGTCAACAGGCTATTGAAACCGCCAGGCTGCTGGCCCGTAAGGAAGGCATGGCAGCAGGCATATCATCCGGCGCCACCGTGGCAGCCGCAATGGTATTAGGTAGCAGGGCCGAGTTTGAGGGCAAAACCATTGTCACCATACTGGCCGATAGCGCCGAGCGGTATTTCTCTACCAGCCTGTTTGCATAAGATAACTAGCCCAGCTTGTGCCACCATGGCGCGGTAAAATCAACATCGCCGGGGGCAATTTCTATGGCATTAGGTCTGACAAACCCAAGCCACCAGGTATTCGCGATTTCTTTATCGAAAAACACCAGTTGCTGTTTTTCGCTGAAAGCCTTATACGCATTAAAATACGCTTCGATTGGTAACACCGGGTGACTGTGGTCAAACACCACCCGGCCGCCGTGGGTTTTATATAAATGCGCATCTACGGCAAATTGCAGGGCGGCAAAGCTGGCCAGTTTATCGAGTTTCTCACCGTTTAATGCTTCACTGGCAAACGCCTCTTTAAACGAAGCAACAAATTCTGGTGATGCCGTCAGGTTATTGTTGGCAGCATATTGGCGCACAAAATGGTGCTCAACAAACTCTACAATTTTGGTGAAGTTCTGCAACTCCCGGCGCTCAGCGCCCATGGGATCCTCTTGCAGACTGGCCAGTTCTTCTTCAGTGGGCTTAAAGTCGCTTTCTGTCAGCGTATGGGAACCAACAGACACCACGGGCTTATCATCTGCCACAGACGGAGATAAATGGAAACAAAAAATGAATAATAAGAATAATTGAAAAACGCGCTTCATGGCCTCTATGCTCTTTACACACATTCGCCATGCAGGACGTAAGCGTACCGCTCACAGCTAGTGTGATTGGTTTACCGGTAAACCACCAGAGTGATGGTTCAGAATAGAGAAGGCCCCTACCTTTCGGTAGGGGCCTCACAAATTATTTAGATGGCTTGTACGTTAGCCGCCTGCAGACCTTTTTGTCCTTGTTCAACTTCAAATTGAACTTTCTGACCTTCTACCAGGGTTTTGTACCCATCGGAGATGATTGCACGAAAATGAACAAATACGTCTTTACCGCCGTCGTCCTGCGTTAAAAAGCCATAACCTTTTTCAGCATTAAACCACTTAACGGTACCAGTTACTTTAGACATGAAAACCTCAAAAAAACTCTGTAAAACCTTTGTGCCATGTGACACGAACTTGCTTCTTTAACTAGGGGTGACTCACGGCAAAACTATCAAACAGGTCATACAGCGCTAACTTCCATTAGCGTTTATAACTGCGCGACGTTAGTAACGAACGAAAGCACAACTATTTAAAGAACAATACCACTATAACCACACCCTGAGTAAATTGATACTAAAATCACCCAAACTCTTATAATTTCATTAAAAATTAATTTTAAGGTCATATTGAAATAACTGATTCGCCAGCAAAATTTGGCCTTTCAGTGAGCTTCCAAACTCAGCGACGGCCCTTCCACCAGGCCACAAACCAACAGCCACCGCCCAGTAAAGCCAAACCGGTCGACAGGCTCCAGTGAGCCGGATACAAGGGCAGAATCGCCGCTACAATAATAAGAGTAGCACCCACAATGCTAAAGTGCAGCGCCTTCTGTGCCCGCCTTTGTTGCTGCAGTAATGCGGCATTGGCCTGCTGCTGCTTTTCCGGGAAGTGTTTCACCTGTTTAAGGGTGTCATACAGCAAATCCGGCATATCCGGTAGCTTTTCGCTCCAGTACGGCAAGTTAGACTTCACCTTGGAAAACATTGCTCTTACACCAATTTGCTCGCGCATCCAGTTTTCCAGGAAAGGTTTGGCGGTCTGCCATAAATCGAGCTGCGGATACAGCTGGCGGCCGAGGCCTTCTATATAAAGCAGTGTTTTTTGCAGCAACACCAGTTGCGGTTGCACCACCATATTAAAGCGCCGCGCGGTATTAAAGAGCTGAACCAGCACATTACCAAACGAGATTTCGGCCAGCGGCTTTTGGAAAATCGGTTCGCAAACCGTGCGAATAGCCACCTCAAATTCATCGATATTGGTATCGGAAGGTACCCAGCCAGAATCGGCATGTAACTGCGCGACTTTTCGGTAGTCCCGATTGAAAAACGCAATAAAGTTCTCGGCCAGGTAACGCTTGTCTTCCTGATTGAGCGTACCGACAATGCCAAAGTCGATGGCAATGTACTGCGGATTTTGCGGGTTTTCCCGCGCCACAAAGATATTGCCCGGATGCATGTCCGCATGGAAAAAGCTGTCGCGGAACACCTGGGTAAAGAACACCTCAACGCCGCGCTCTGCAAGAATACGCAGGTTGGTATCCTGCTCTATCAGCGCTTCGATATTAGAAATAGGGATGCCGTAGATGCGCTCCATGACCAACACGTTTTTAGTGCAGTAATCACTGTAAATATTGGGCACGTATAAAGCTTCGGAACCTTCAAAGTTACGCCCTAACTGCATACCGTTAGCTGCTTCGCGGTTAAGGTCGAGTTCGTCCACGATGGTTTTTTCGTACTCTTTAACCACTTCAACCGGGCGCAAACGCTTGCCATCAGGTAACCACTTCTGCAGCACTTTGGCGAAGGTCAGCATCAGCTCGGTATCGGCTTTAATGGTTTTGCGAATATCAGGTCGCAGCACTTTTACCACTACGTCGGTGTTGCAGTCTTTCAGTTTCGCCGCGTGCACCTGGGCAATACTGGCCGAGGCAAGAGGTGTTTCGCTGAACTCGCAAAACACCTGATCGAGAGAAGCAATATTCAGCGCTTTAAGAATAATGGCCGTGGCGCGCTGACTATCAAAAGGTTTTACCCGGTCTTGCAGCATGGCCAGCTCGTTGGCAATTTCCGGCGGCAGCAAATCACGCCGGGTCGACAACATCTGACCAAATTTAATAAACACCGGTCCCAGCGCCTGTAGGGCAAGGGTTAATCGGGCGCCGGCATTTTTCTCTTTGTGCTGGTTACGGATCCAAAAGATACTCATGCGCATCAGGCGCACATACCAGGGCAACCACTTGGCAGGGATGAGTTCGTCCAGACCATGCTCGAGCATGACCCGGTTAATATGGTAAATCCTCAGTAACTGCATAGTTCCTACTGTTTGCTCCGTTCCAGTCGCTCAAGTCGCGCTTCGAAACGCTCGGCATCATCACGCAGACTGCTAACCTGATCGGAAAAGTGCATCACCGCCAGTTTATGGGCCGCCAGTTGCTTTTCATCGGTAAGCGCGCTACCCAGAATGGCCTCGGCTTTGCGGCCGGCTTTGTGCAACTGTGCCTGGGCTTTGCCTACTAACCCAAATAACTCGTGGGCGATAACATCGTTGGTTCGAAGGGCCAGTTGCTCTTCCAAATCAATATTCAGTGACTGTAGTAAACCAGAAAACGCCTGGGCAATGGCCAGCTCGCCATTCACTTCCAGCTCACCGCTTTTAATCAACCGGGTTAACTGACTGGTGTCACGAAGGCTGGGTAGTACACTCAAACGGGTTTTGATGATGCATTCGTTATCGCCAGCCGGGCCCGGCGCATCGGCCAGAGCCAGCACATCAACCTTGCTGGAAAACACCAGTGCAAAGCGCTGCTGCAGGTCGTCAAGCTCAACTACCAATCGCTTGCCTTGCAGTTGGCTTAGCTTTGCCGCTGCGTCAGGGTCGAGCGACAGCACCTTATTCAGTGCTGTTTCGATAGTGGCAGTAAGCAGGGGTACCGCGGGCATTAAAATTTATACCCCCGGTGCAAGGCCACAATGCCGCCGGTCAGATTCTGGTAATCGCAGTGTTCAAAGCCCGCGTTCTCAAACATAGACTTAAGGGTGTCCTGATCCGGGTGCATGCGAATGGACTCAGCCAGGTACTGGTAGCTCTCGCGGTCGTTGGCCACCAACTGCCCCATGGTGGGCAGAATATTAAATGAATACCAGTCGTAGGTTTTCGACAGCATTTCATTGGTGGGTTTGGAAAACTCCAGCACCAACAGGCGGCCACCGGGTTTCAGAATCCGGAAGATCGAGGCCAGCGCTTTATCTTTATCGGTGACATTACGCAGGCCAAAGGCCATTGTTACCAAATCGAAATGATTATCCGGAAAAGGCAGGGCCTCAGCATTCGCCTGCACATAGTCGACATTGCCAACTACGCCTTTATCACGCAATTTGTCACGACCAACCGATAGCATGGAATGGTTAATATCGGCCAGGACTACCTGACCAGCCGGACCAACCAAACGGGAAAACTTAGCAGCCAGATCTCCGGTACCACCAGCCAGATCAAGCACCTTGTGGCCACTCTTAATGCCACTACAGTCTATAGTGTAGCGTTTCCATAAACGATGAATGCCCATCGACATAAAGTCATTCATGACATCGTATTTAGCTGCAACGGAATCAAAGACACCGGCTACCATAGACGCCTTTTTAGTCCGGTCGACAGTTTTAAAGCCGAAGTGCGTCGATTGTTCAGCTGAACGGGTTTCTTCACTGTTTGGTGTTTGTTGTTCTGACATGGGTAAGTTCTTCTTTTTAGAGTCCGGGATCTCAACACCCTGAAAGCGCGAGAAAGAATGATGAGCCGGCTGATGCAATGCGGCAAGTGTAACCAAAACCGTGGGCGCTTACCATCCTGTTCATAATGACTTGCCCGATGTTATTGACCGGGCGCAACAACAGCCGGTAACTCAGCCAGTGAGTTTAACACCCGGTCCGGATGATAAAGCTGAATGTCCTCGCCATGGTTATATCCGTAGGGTAACGCGAAGACCGCACATCCAGCGGCTCTCGCCGCATGAATATCAGATTTTGAATCACCAATCATCAGCGCTTGCGAGGGAGTGCCACCCAGCTTATCCAACGCAAACAGCAAAGGGTCTGGGTGAGGCTTTTTATGGGCGCAGGTATCACCGCTTACCACTACCGAAAAATAGTGTTCCAACTCTTTCTCTGCCAGTAAAGGCAAGGTAAATGCTTCAGCTTTGTTGGTCACGCAGGCAAGTTTATAACCGTTTGCCGTTAACCATTCAAGCGCCGGTATTACGCCTTCGTAAACGGTGCTGCGTTTGCCGTTATGCGCTTTATAAGCGACCAGAAAAGCTTCGTAGGCGGGGGTAAACAAACGCTCATCGGGTTGCTCGTCCATAGTGCCTGACACCGCGCGCTGCATAAGCTTCTCGATACCGTTGCCCACCCAGCAGCGCACTGCGTCCACCCCGCGGGGTGGCAAACCTACCGCCTGCATGGCTATATCCACGCAATAGGCGAGGTCGGGCACGCTGTCTACCAACGTGCCGTCGAGGTCAAACAATATAAAGGGGTATTGCTTCTCTTCCATGACAGACGACCTTATTAATTTAAACGCGATTATCGCCGCAACTGTAGGCCAAAATCTGACTCATCTCCTGCAGACTGCGGCCACTCTGGGCCTGCCAGTCGGCAAAGGTATTGGCAATGGTGGTAAGGCTTTGCTTTGATGTCAGGCCGCCGCTGATCAGATCATAAGCCCGAAAATACCCTTCTACATCGCGGCTCAGCAAAAATGTGTCGATTCCCAGCGCACGCAATGCATAAGGGCCGGTATTACCGCCCAGTCGTGCGCCGTGCTTTTTAAGGTGGGCCCACAGGTCGATAACAGCAGCACCGGTAAACTGACTGGCAAATTCACCAAAGCTTGTGTGCGACAAACGAATGTCATTGAGCATTAGCGCGTTGTCGCGGATGGTCATCACTTTTTTAAGGTTCCGCACGATCCGTTTATCCGTAGCCCGCTGTTCGAGCATTTCATCGGACATCAACAGCACCTTTTCAACCTCGAAGTTAAAAAACAGCGCTTCAAATTCCGGCCACTTTTGCTCAATCACGCGCCACACAAAGCCTGACTGAAAGACTTTTTTGGTGAACGCCGAGAGTACCCTGTCGTCACTCAACGCCTTAACGCGAGTCGGCGGTAAGGGCTGACTGACCAGTGCTTCCAGCCCCCGTTCGCCGCCCTTTCGGTCAGCCGCCCGGGCATAGATAGCGGCAAATGATTCCGCCGCCATCAGGCACCTGTCGCCACTATGCCGTTATGGCGAAGCAGCGCATCTACTTTAGGCTCGCGGCCTCTAAAGGCCACAAATAAATCCATTGGCTCGCGACTGCCGCCCATTTCAAGAATATTGTGCAGGAAGTCGGCGCCCGTTTGCGGATTAAAGATCCCTTCTTCCTCGAACCGGCTGAACGCATCGGCAGACAATACTTCTGCCCATTTGTAACTGTAGTAACCGGCGGCATAACCACCGGCAAAGATGTGCCCGAAGCTGTGCTGGAAACGATTAAACGAAGGCGGCTGGAGCACAGCTACCTCGTTGCGAACCTGCGAAAGCACCTGCTGAACATCCACATGCTCGCCGTCTTCCATGTGGAGCAGGAAGTCGAACAGGCTGAACTCAAGTTGACGGATCATTTGCATCGCAGCCTGATAATCCCTGGCGGCCAGCATTTTATCCAGTAATTCTTTGGGTAGCGGCTCGCCGGTTTCGTAGTGACCGGAGATAAAGCCAAGTGCCTCTTCCTGCCAGCACCAGTTTTCCAGAAACTGACTGGGTAATTCAACTGCATCCCATGGCACACCATTTATGCCGGATACCCCGGGCACCGACATCTGCGTAAGCATGTGATGAATACCATGACCAAATTCGTGAAATAAGGTTACTACTTCATCATGAGTAAACAGGGCTGGCTTGTCACCGACCGGACCATTGAAGTTACAGGTGAGGTATGCCACCGGTGTTTGCAGATCGCCACTGGCCTGAAAACGGCGCACCCGGCACTCATCCATCCACGCGCCGCCACGTTTTTTAGAGCGAGCGTAGAGGTCGAGGTAGAACTGCCCGCGCAGGGTGTCGTCTTTGTCGGTAATAGAGAACAGGCGCACATCTTTATGCCAGGTATCGGCATTTTCGACTTCCGTAATAGTCAGGCCATAGAGTTTCTCTACCACCGTAAATAAACCGGCCAGCGCTTTGCTCTCGGGGAAATAAGGCCGCAGTATTTCATCTGAAATACTGTAACGCTCCTGCTTTAGTTTCTCGCTGTAATAGGGAACATCCCAGGCTTCAAGCTCGTCCATCTGATGTTTTTCGGTGGCGTAAGCCCGCACTTCGGCCAGCTCTTTTTCGGCCTGGGGTTTGGATTTGGCCGCAAGGTCGCGCAGAAAGCCCACTACCTGTGAGGTTGAATTGGCCATTTTGGTAGCCAGCGAACGCTCTGCATAGCTGGCAAAGCCTAATAGCGATGCGATTTCTGAACGCAGGGCCAGCGTTTCGTTAATAATCGCAGTATTATCCCACTCACCGGCATTGGGCCCCTGCTCGGATGCACGGGTTGCATAAGCGCGGTACATTTCCTCGCGCAACGCACGGTTATCGGCATACAACATTACCGGCAGGTAGCTCGGGATATCCAGCGTGAATAACCAGCCCTGCAGATCTTTCTGGTGGGCAGCCTGTTGCGCAGCAGCAAGTGCCGACTCTGGCAACCCGGCAAGCTCTGACTCATCGGTAATATGTTTGGTCCAGCCCATGGTGGCATCCATCACATTGTTGCTGAAGGTCGACGATAACTCAGATAAGCGCGCCTGAATTTGCGCAAAGCGCTTTTTTTTCTCCGGTGGCAGCGCCACACCAGACAAGGTGAAGTCGCGTAACGTGTTATCAATAACCTTACGCTGCGATTCATCCAGTTGCAGATACTCATCACTGTCGCGCAGAGCCTTGTATGCCTGGAACAACCCTTCATGCTGCCCCACCCAGGTGCCGTACTCCGACAGCAGCGGCAAACAGGCATCGTGGGCTTCACGCAGTTCATCGCTGCTGACTACCGAATTCATGTGCGATACCGGCGACCAGACTTTGCCCAGCACATCGTCTGCTTCATCGATTTTGCTTACCACATTGGCATAGCAATAATCACCACTGGCAACCACCGTCTCGATGGTTTGCTTACAAGCTTCAATTGCTTTGGTGATTGCAGGCTTTACCTGATCCGGGGTTATTTTAGAAAAACGTGGCAGGCCATTTACCTGTTCGAGTGCAAGTGTAGTCATAGTCGTAATAAGGATCCGTTGCCAAATTGATATTGCTTTAGTGATGGGGTTCACAGGCTAAAAAAACAAGCCCCGCAGCGAGCGGGGCCTGTACTTTTTACGTGATGGATTCAATTTGGTTCAGTCAATGGCATTTCAGGCATTAGCGCTGCAATCCGCGCGAAAATAAATGCACTGCAACCGGGCCTAACTGATACTGACACGCTGCGTATTATCAACCGGATTCGCCGGACGTGGGATGAGAACCCGTAACACACCGTTGTCATAGCGTGCTACCACATCAGCATTGTCGTTAACGGCAAAGGGTAAGGCGACAACCCGCCTGAAGCTGCCACTGCGACGTTCTCTGACATGAAAGCCTTCGTCTGTTGTGGATTCCTGTTCCTGCTTACGCATACCTGAAAGCACTAAACGGTCTTGCTGAACTTCCAGATGAATCTCTTCTTTCTTCATGTCCGGCAAGTCTGCAGTTAACTCCAGGCCTTCATTGGTTTCTTTCAAATCCAGCGCCGGCATATAACCTGTATCGCCAGCGGCGAAGCCTGCCATAGCCGGGAAACCAGCAAAGAAATCATCAAAAACACGATCAATTTCGCCTTTTAATGCACCAGGGTGATTACGACCAAACACTCTTGGAAATAAACTCATAACCCCTCCTTAATCGATACCGATAGTTCGTTAACCTGTCATCCGTTACCCGCCACGCCAATACTACTCAATGTGGGTGACTGTCTGCTTCCTGCACTATCAATATGGTTGGCCGAAGTAGGGTTTTCAAGCCGCCGCAAGGCCAGCTATTGCGCTAAATCAAACTTTTTAAGCTGGCGGATTAACCCCCCTGCTGCGCTTTAAATTTGGCATAGAAAGGCTGTCTTATCATGAGTTTTTCAAATTCCTGACGGGAGACTGCCGGGCTAAAAATGTACCCCTGGATCTTGTCGCAACGCATGGCCTGAAGACAACGTAAGTCCGCCTCTTCCTCAACGCCTTCAGCAACCACCTCAATACCCAGTTTCTTGCAACTCACAATCAGATTGTGGATAAATTCCTGCCGGGGGCTATCGGTGTGCAGATTATCAATCATTACCTTGTCGAGCTTAAGGGTATCGATGGGCAATTTAGACAGATACGAAAACGACGTAAAGCCAGCACCAAAATCATCCACGGCCAGCCTTACACCGAGTAACTTAAGTTGCCACAACAGCTCCTCAAGATAATGCGAGTTTTCAGCCAGCGCGGTTTCGGTTAGCTCTAGCTCAATAAACGAAGGGGGCAAATAATAATGCTGTAAACGTTCACTAATAAACTCCACAATACGCGAAGACTGTAACTGCTTGGCAGAGATATTGATCGCGATGCTCTCCAGCTCAGTACTAAAGCGCCTTAGTTCGCTGGCGACTTTAAAGCCCTGCTCCAGTACCCATTCGCCAATGGCTTCTATCTGACCATCCAGCTCCGCCAGGCGCACGAATTCTGAAGGGGGTACCCAGCCTAAACTGTGATGTTGCCAGCGCAGCAAAATCTCAGCACTGTTGATCATACCTGAGAGCAACTGCACCTTGGGTTGATAGGCCAGTTTAAACTCCTGGTTTCGCAAGCCACTCTGAACCTCTGCGCTCAGTTGCTGCTGACGGCGGTATTGAGTAATGGTGGAATTATCCAACTGCGAAATACTGATGCGGTGACTGTCGCGAACGATAGTATCAACCAGGCTGCTGATCAGAATATCGTGGTCGAGTTGCGAATCTCTGAGGTTCCGAAACCCCACGCCCACGTGGCAGAATACTGAAACGCCTTTAATGGAAAAAGTACGCTGCAACTGCTGGCGAATCTGGCAACACAGTGAGCGGGTAATTTCGGTGGTGGATTCTTTAAGATACAGCGCAAACACCCCGGCCTGAGTGCGTTGCAACAGGTGCGGCTGAGTGACCATATATTCCAGCCGCTGTCCAATATAGGCTTCGGTATCCAGCGATGCGTCTTCCCCATGGGCCAGGCTGATGTCAGAAACATTCATAAGCTTAATCAGCACCACAGACTCATAATCGCGCAGATTCGGTTTATCATTTTCGTGTTTAAAGACGGCCAGTTGCTGCGCGGCGGTTTTTTGCCCTACCTTACAGCACTGATTAAGCACCTTAACGACTTCATTACGTAAATCCTGGCGATTCCAGGGCTTGGTGAGATATTTTGTCAGCATTCGCTGGTTAAGCAACTCGATTGCCGCCTGCAAATCGCCTTCACCGCTGAGCATAAAAACATGGGTATCCGGCGAATATTGATTAGCGAAACGCACCAAATCAACGCCATTGACGTCGGGCATTTTATGATCGGTTATTAACAGAGCGACTGCCTGCTCGCGCAAAACAGACATGGCTTTTCGACCTGAAGTGGTCGTGGTGATGCTGCAGTTGAGATCTTTAAGTTCACGCTTAAGGGCGTTAACCACCCCTTTTTCGTCATCGACCAGCAGTAGGTTAAGCCCTTTTTCTTGACGAACACTGTGGATATCACGAGCCATGCTATCTACCTCTTTTATGATAACAATAATCCGCTGTGCGATTCCCTGCAGACAGACCTTTTATTTTATTTCAGTGTCACAAATTAGCATAATGTCACTATTGTCGCAAATTATACATTTTGCTTAATTGCCATATTTGAATAACAATGCTATATATAACTATCGATGAAAACTTAAGCTACAAGGTTCACCTGTGAAAACACTGACATCCGGCGAAATTGCCGAATATTGTGACGTTAATCTCCGAACGGTTATCCGCTGGTTGGAAAGCGGCAAGTTAAAAGGCTTTAAATTACCCGGTCGTGGCAACAACCGGGTTCTTATCAACGATTTTATCGATTTTCTGGAACGCCATAATATGCCGATACCGGATAACCTGAAGCCCGAGGCTTCACCGCTCATCCTGATTGTTGATGATGAGCTACCGGTGGCTAAATCTATCCAACGGGTGGCGCGGCGCGCAGGTTACGACACGTTGATCGCCACCGGCGGTTTTCAGGCAGGCATGATGCTGAGCCAGCACTCGCCACGGCTAATGACCCTTGATTTAAGCATGCCTGGTATGGACGGCTACAGTGTATTGCAATACACCCGAGAACAAGAGTCGCAGCGTGGTCTGAAAATTATTGTGATTTCGGCACTCGACGATGCGAGCCTGGAAAAGGCTAAGGAACTCGGCGCCGACGCCACCCTTACCAAACCGTTTTCAAATCACGATTTGACCCAGCTGTTTGAAGAATTCATGCAGGTATAAGCGGTACAGCAATGCGGAGCGAAGTATGAAATTTGTGCTTGTTATTCTGGCTATTCTCGGGTCGTCGAACACATTGGCCGACACCAGCAAACAGGCACCTGCCAACCAGCCGGCACAATACACTTTTGGTGTGGTTCCTCAGCAATCCGCTTATCGACTGGCTCAAATGTGGACGCCCCTGCTCCAGCATCTGACGCAGGAAACCGGCTTATCATTAAGCTTTATCACTGCCAAAGACATCCCCAGTTTTGAGGATGAGTTAACCGCGGCAAACTATGATCTCGCTTATATGAATCCCTATCATTACGTTGTATTTCACAGCAGATCCGGTTATCAGCCGCTGGTGAGGGACTCTGAGAAAGGCCTGCGGGGCATTATCGTGACTCGTAAGGACAGCCACATCACCAATATTGAACAGCTACAGGGGGCAACCCTTGCTTTTCCTGCCCCGGCCGCTTTTGCAGCCAGTATTATTCCGCGTGCCGAACTCAATCGGGCGGGCATTAGTATCAGCCCGCGTTATGTAAATTCTCACGATTCGGTCTATCTTAATGTCATTAAAGAACTCTTTCCGGCGGGAGGCGGTATTATCCGATCACTGGAACATTTACCGGCAGCGCAACGCTCACAACTTAAAATACTATGGCAAAGTAGAGCCTATACCAGTCATGCGATTGCTGCCCACAGCAGGGTTCCCCTTGCGCACCAGAAACTCCTGATCGCCGCGTTGGAAAAACTGGTAACCACCGAGCAAGGTAAAGCTTTACTCAAACAGTTGAATTTCAATCGCCTCGATGCCGCAGAAGATAAAGACTGGAACGACATCCGCGCATTGGGCATAAATTCGCTGTCGAGACCGGACATCTGAGCCAGCATCATGCGCCTGTCATTACGTACCAAAACCGTCGCCGGTACGGCGTTAATCGAAGCTACACTGCTGCTTGTTCTGATTATAACGAGCCTGACGTTTATTAACGCATTAATCGAAGACAACGTGGTTAAACGTGCACAAACCACAGCGAACCTGTTTTCGTCGATCACCCGGGATCCCTTGCTGTCACTCGACCTGGCTTCGCTTGAAGCATCGGTAGAAGAACTTATGAATAATCCGGATATCGCTTACGCCAGGGTGCTCGACCGTCAGCAACGGGTGCTTGCTCAACGCAGTCGTGAGGGAATCGCCGAAAAACTATTTAAACTGGATACATCTGTACAGGGCATTGACGACTCCGTTTATGACACCCGGGAACCGATTACCGTAGCCAACGAATACTTTGGCGAAGTGCAAATTGGGATCGACGTGACCTTAGTGCAAACTTCGCTGTTGCAAATTCGCAACTGGATCATCGCTCTGGCGCTACTGGAGATGGCACTGGTAGCGCTGTTTTCATTTGGTTTAGGTACCTATCTGACCTCCCAGTTACACTCTCTGCGTCAGGGGGCGAAAGACATGCTAAAAGCCATTCCCACGCAAAACTACAGGAGCGTTGCAATCCCGATTAAAGGGCGTGACGAACTCTCCGAACTGGCCATGTCGTTTAATACCCTGGTTAATACACTGGCCGAAGAATATGAAAACAGAAGCGGAGCGCAGGACGAACTGAGAGAGTTAAATCGCTTATTGGAAAACAAAGTGAAAGAGCGCACCCAGGCGTTAAGCGACAAAAATGCCGAACTGGAAAATGCCAACAAACATCTGAAAGAAACACAACAGCAATTATTGCAGGCGGAAAAAATGGCTTCAGTGGGTCAGTTAGCCGCTGGTGTAGCCCATGAAATCAATAATCCCATAGGCTTTGTGAGCAGTAACTTAAGCACATTAAAAGATTATTTATCACTGTTCCAAATTCTGCTGGATATGGCCAAGAAGCTTCACAGCGATGGAGCCACCGAGGCATTAAAAGCCCGGGTGGACGAACTGCAGGCATTTTATGCGCAGCATGATCTGGACTTTATCGGCGAAGATATTGGCCCCCTGATTGATGAGTCGGCAGAGGGGCTACAGCGCGTCAGTGAGATCGTTAAAGGTCTGAAAATATTTTCCCGAATCGACTCAGAGGAGTCCCAATGGTACGACCTGAATCATTGCCTTAATACCACGCTGACGATGGTCAATAACAAGCTCAAGTATATCTGCAAGGTAGAAAAGCAGTTCGCAGATTTACCCAAAGTGTACTTTAATTTGGGCAAGTTAACTCAGGTCTTTACCAACCTGCTTATTAATGCTGGCCAGGCAATTGAAGTCACTGGTAAGCAGGGCGTAATCAATATCGCAACAATACGGGAAGGCGACTTTGTGAAAGTCCGTATCCAGGACACCGGCTGTGGGATCAGTCAGGAAAATCTCGAAAAATTGTTCAATCCGTTTTTTACCACCAAACCTGAGGGGCAAGGCACCGGGCTGGGCTTGTCGATTACCTATGGGATAATTCAGGAACATGGCGGCCAGATTCAGGTCTCCAGTACACCAGGCGAAGGAAGTATCTTTGAACTTGCCTTACCTATAAACGGTCTGGATGACCAACAGCATTCCGTAGCGCAACACTAACGGTCAGGATCATCGAGGAATTACTATGTCAAACACCGAAGCTACAACGCCAATATACTCAGTACTTTGTGTTGATGATGAACAAAATATTTTACGCTCTATCAAGCGGGCACTGTTTTCCATGAAGATCGACCTCACGCTGGTAGAAAGTGGCGAAGAGGCCCTGGCGATTATGGCGCAAAAAACCATTCATGTGGTCATTTCGGATATGAAGATGCCGCACATGACTGGCGCCGAACTGCTCGAAAAAGTTGCCGCAAAATATCCTGACACCTACAGAGTAGTGCTAACCGGCTTTGCGGATATCGACGCCACCATAAAAGCCGTTAATCAGGGCCGTATTCATCGTTACCTGCAAAAACCCTGGGACAATCAGGAACTGATTACGACCATCGAAGAAGGGCTCGAACGGGTTAAACTCAAAGACGAAAACGCTCGCCTGCAAAAGCTGACGCGTCTGCAAAATGCCAGGTTAAAAGAAGTTAACAACGATTTGGAAAAAACCGTGCAGAAGCGCACGCGACAAATCAAAGCGGCGCTAAACCGCATTGAAACCCGTAATAACGCCCTTGAGCAGGTGTTGTTTAATGTGATTTCCATTAATCCGGATATCGATGGCAAATTTGCCATTGAGGTAAGTGAACTCACTAAAAAACTTGCTGCAAAGCTTGGCTGTAACCCGGATGAAAGAAAGCTATATAGTTACGCCAGTTTGATTGGCGAATTGGGGTTATTAGGCTTACAACCGGAAAATTTCCGTCCGCCGTTTGCCAAACTCACTTACCAACAGCAAAAGGATTACCTGTCGCAGACTCATCTGGCTAAGATGATTCTGGCACCAGCAGAACATATGCAGCCCATCAGTGAAATCATCGAGTTTCAGTTTGAGCACTACAACGGCAGCGGTTTATATCACAAAGTGGCCAAGGAAATTCCGCTGGGCGCGCGCATCCATGCCATCGCCCGCGACTACTGGCGCCTGGTAGGCGGCCGTTTAAGCACCCAGCGTCTGGAGCCAAGAGACGCCAAATCAGAGCTCAAAAAACACCGCAACACCCGCTATGACGGCGAGATTCTTGATTTATTGCTTTCCGACCATGATATCGATAAGCCCAGCTTCATTGAGAATCACCTGACCAGTGAAGAGTTGACGGCCGGCATGGTGTTAGGCAATAACCTGTACAATGATAATCATATTCTACTGCTACCCGCCGGCCATGTATTTTCAGACGCAACCATCGCCAAACTAAAACAATACGAGCTTGAGCACAAACGTCACTTTGAGATTATTATCGAGAATGAAAAAAGTGAGGAGGTAAGCTAGCAAGGCTACTGAATAACTTACTTAACGCCAGGCAATTCAACGATCATTATAATGCTGTCACACCGCTTATTTTAAGGTGGCCGGTAACTGTTCTTCCGGGCGCAGCGTTAACACTTCATAACCATCGGCTGTAACGGCGATGGTATGTTCCCATTGAGCCGATAATTTTCGATCACGGGTAATCACCGTCCAGCCATCTTTTTTCAGTTTGGTTTTATGGGTGCCCTGATTGATCATGGGTTCAATGGTAAACACCATACCCTCGCGCAAAACCAGTCCGGTACCGGGCGTACCCACATGCAATATTTGCGGCTCTTCATGCATTTCACGACCAATGCCATGACCGCAATATTCCCTGACCACGCTGTAACCATGTTGCTCGGCATGCCGCTGCACAGCATCACCGATATCGCCAACCCGGGCTCCGGGCTTAACAGATTCGATGCCTTTCCACATGGCTTCGTAGGTGACTTTCACCAGCCTCCGGGCTAGCGGTGAAACCTCACCAATACTATACATTTTGCTGCTGTCAGCAATATAACCATTTTTCTCCAGGGTAATGTCCAGATTAACAATATCCCCTTTGCGCAGGACTTTAGCTACCGATGGTACGCCGTGACAAATCACCTCGTTCACCGAGGTGTTTAATGCATATTCATAGCCATACTGCCCTTTACTGGCAGGGCGACTCTTTAAGGTTTCAACAATATAGTGCTCCACAAATTCATTGATCGCCATGGTGGTCACACCAGCGGCAACAAATTCATCCAGCGCACCAAACACACGCGCCAGCAACTGACCGGCCTCGCGCATTAATGCCACTTCCTGTGGCGTTTTAATTATCACGCTACTCATTTACCAGTCTGACCTTATTCACTTTTTGCTGGCGCATCTCCTGTTCCAGAATTTGTTCGTAAGTAAGCGAAGGGTTTTGTTCTGCTAAGCGGCCTATTTTCATCCAGAACTCAGCCTGAGAGTTAATTGAGCGTTCCATTACCACGCTGTTCTTGCGCACCTCTTCGTGCAATTGATCAGAGATTTTTACGATGCCCATTCACCTCACCTAAAATGCTACATAACACTACATAATGCTACACTATATACTCAATAAAAACGCCAGGCAAAAAAAAAGCCCGCGGCCGGAAGACTGCGGGCAAAATGGGAAGTTACACACATGAAGAAAGAAATGTTACAAGCTACTGCTAGCTTTTGAGTTCACCGCTCGCTGATTCAATGTGCGCGCGGACAAACCACTGGAACTGCTCAAGCTGGGCTAACTGACCGGTTACCATATCTTCAGATACCGGGTCGAGTTCGCTCAGGGTATCAATGGCTTTACGATGATCTTCGTTCACGCCGTTGTACACTTTATCCAGCGCAGTCAGATGGTCTGTTACCAGGCCCTTGCCTACCGAATAATCGTCCCAGCGACGACGTTCTACAATCGATTTTGGCGTACCTACCGGTACACCGCCAAGGGTAGCAATACGCTCGGCAACGGTGTCGGTCATTTCACGAACGGCTTCAACCTGAGGGTCAAGCATTTCATGCACACCAATAAAGTTGGGGCCTACCACATTCCAGTGAATGTGCTTCAGCGTAAGCTGTAAATCAATCAAGGCGACCATACGGTCATCAAGCACAGAGATAGCATCTTTTGCTGCATTGTCTTTAATGCCCGGTGCGGTAAATTCTGCAATTTTTACGTTGCTCATAATTCCTCCTGCTCGTTAAAAGTGGGTAAAGGCTGACAAGGTATCAACCTTTCAAATTCGTACGATTAAGAAGTTGCATAGCCTGTGCCGGATTGTCACCAAACACCCTAACACCCCGCCATACCTGGCTTTCAACGGCACCAATCATTATTTAAGAGCCTCATTGCCATGCGCTGATAAAGGTAAATAATGCAGGCGCCTGTAAATTATTCAGGCCAGACAAACTGTTAAATGATAAGGTTGAAAAAGCTTGGGTTAACGTAAAGCAAACCCGTAACCATCAAAAAGGACACGCGATGACGCAAGCAGGACGAGCGCTGGTATTCATATTTCTGCTTTTTCACCAACAGGCGCTGGCAAATCGGCCAGCATTTCTTACTGCAGAAATGGATAACGAATATCGCCAGGTTATCAACCATCTCAGCGAAGTATTGCCAGCCACAGATTTGCCCCTGGCTTATTTAACCTTGTTTTTGCCGATGAACTTACTGGATGTCCGTGCCACGAAACTCTCTCCTCAGTCGCAGCAGGAATTTTCAAACTTTAATCTGGGTGTGCTGGGACATCAATTCTTAAATATTAATAAGCAACAATTGAGTCGTCTGCCTAACATCGCTATCTGTCAGAACGATGATTGCCTGAAGGAACGACTTGACCAGATAAATCAGTTTTTAACCGTGGCCAATCCCTTCATTGAGGAGATTACGTCTCTTAAAGCACTAAAAGTGGTGCAACATACCGCCCCCGAAGTATTTCGCATCAACAATACCTTTATCACGCCCACGGATATTATCGACTACACGCCTTCTGCCGAGGCCGGTTTCGTTCCCTCTGGCAATTATACGCAGTGGAAATCTTTGTCCGCCCTGCCCGACATCGCCCGTCTGGTTACGCAGACCGCTGATATCCGTGAGTTGATGGGGTTGTTTAGTGTTAGTGCGATAGTTAATATAACCGCAGGGAATACGGATATTATTTTCAGCGGAATCAGCGACAATCACTGGGGTGTGCTGATGAATTTGAAAGCCAAGGCACCTGAAAAGGGTCAGGTAAATGCCCAAGGGCTCGAATACGAAAAAATAGTTGATTTAGGGGACGGTCGATACTATTACCAGACTAACTAAACAATGAGTTTCACCTGCAGCACGGTTTGTTCGGTTACGCTAAATCATGCACAATAGCAGCACTACAATGACGAGAGAATTTGCAATGCAAGAGTTTGACTATATCTGTATTGGCGGCGGCAGTGGCGGCATTGCCTCAGCCAACCGGGCAGCAAAACATGGCAAGAAAGTCCTGCTTATTGAAGCAAAAGCGGTGGGCGGTACCTGTGTAAATGTGGGCTGTGTACCTAAAAAAGCTATGTGGTACGGCGCTCAGGTAGCAGAAGCCATTCATAAGTACGGCCCGGATTACGGCTTTGATGTAACGGTAAATAAATTTGACTGGTCCACGCTGGTTAAGAACCGTCAGGCATACATTTCTCGCATTCATGCCTCATACGACCGGGTGCTGGGCAACAATCAGGTAACCCTGCTCAAAGGTTATGCAAAGTTCGTTAATAACACTACCGTGGAAGTCGACGGCGAGCAGTACACTGCCCCGCATATACTGATCGCCACGGGCGGTAAGCCCTTCCGCCCGGATATTCCCGGCGCGGAGTTCGGCATCGACTCAGACGGTTTTTTCGAGCTCGACGAGCAACCAAGACGTGTTGCCGTAGTTGGCGGTGGTTATATAGGTGTAGAACTGGCTGGCGTGCTGCATGCGCTTGGCAGTGAAACCCACTCTATCCTGCGTCAGGAACTGCCCCTACGCGGTTTTGATGCCATGTTGCAGGAAACGCTTAAAACCCTGATGCTCGAAGAAGGCATCGATATCCACGAAAAAACCGAAATTAACCAAGTCACTAAGCTGGACAACGGCGATCTGGAACTGGCGCTAACCGATGGTAATACGCTTACCGTTGACTGCCTGATCTGGGCCACCGGCCGCAAGCCAAATACCGCAACGATTGGCCTGGATAACACCGACGTTGAAATGCGTCAGAATGGGCAGATTGTGGTCGATAAGTTCCAGAATACTAACGTTGAGGGCATTTACGCGGTAGGCGATATTACCGGCCAGCCTGAATTAACCCCGGTTGCGGTTAAAGCCGGACGGATGTTGAGCGAGCGCCTGTTCAACGGCCAGACCAACGCCCACCTCGACTATGATCTGGTGCCTACCGTGGTCTTCAGCCACCCACCAATTGGTACCATTGGTATGACCGAAAGCGAGGCAGAAGCCAAGTTTGGTAAAGATAACCTGACCATTTACCGCTCAAATTTTGCGGCCATGTATACCGCTGTTACCCATCATCGCCAGCTTACCAGTATGAAGCTCATTTGTGCCGGCGAAGATCAGAAGGTAGTAGGTTTACACGGTATTGGTTACGCCATGGATGAAATCCTGCAAGGCTTTGGCGTGGCAATCAAAATGGGCGCAACCAAAGCTGACTTTGACGCCTGTATTGCTATTCACCCCACCAGCGCCGAAGAATACGTTACTATGTAATGCAAAGTACGGGAGAGTAAAACGTTACGTTTACTCACTCATAAAATGAATAAAGCTGACCTTCAGTTTTTGTTGGTCAGCTTTTTTTATTGGTAATTGTTGATTACGCGATATCTGCATCAACACTTTACGCTACGTTTGTTGAGAAGTTCACGTATCGGGCAAACAGCACTAACACTGCAGGTAGGTTAGGAAAGTATCCTGCTGCCGATAAATATTAGTCACTTCAGTTCGTCCGTCCGGATAATTTACAGTGATCACTTCCGCAACTAGCCAGTCAGTGTTGTCAAAAGTCGGTTGCTCGCAGCTTTTAGGTATTAGTTGAGAAGTTGCAACCCTTTGAGCTTCCCTGAGACTCCGCTGAAACGATGTACCGTAGTGCTCAGCGTGCGTAAACGTTCTGCCATCACTGGTAAATGACGCATCTCTGTTTACTTCGATTTCAACCACTCCTCCCTTTTTGCGAACATCAAGCACTAACTCAGACCCATCTGCGTATTTGTTGATTAGCCTGAAAGTCGAGCGGTTCTTCAGCGTGGCAAAATCGTTGTTTAAAGGACTAATTATTTCGATTACATGTTCAGATTTGTTCTCTGTTGACATCAATGCGTGAAAACCCGCTTCAGAGGCAACCGCGTTATCAATGGCTGTATTTAGTGCTCCGGCACAATTGACACCAATACTGGTATAGTCAAGTGCGGTCAGGCAAAGCTCAGCGGCTTCAATTTTGTGATTGGTAAAATCTTGCGGGCAGGCAGTAAAATCGCTGCCAGGGTTTGTGGCACATACCTCTCCTCTTTCAACCCCTAAAGAATTGGCTTGGGTATGCTGTGGATAAGCTGAGAAGAAAAGCGTAATTGCCAGGAGTAAGCTGGCTTTTGTAAAGGTTTGAAAGTCCATTAGTCCCTTAGTCCATTCTTGTACAATGCTGGTCGCACTGGCTTCTCACAACACCGTAACAGTTTGAGTGAACTCGTTCAAACAAGCGACATTTGTGACTGACTAAAAGATGCATCAGTAAACCTGTACTCCAGGGCGCCCGGAGAGTCTCTGTTGTAGTTTTCTTTACTGAGATAAACTGGCAGGCGGATTCATCAACCTCGTACTATAGTTAACTTACAACCCCTTAAATCCTTAAGTGGTTGTCTCAGTGGCAACGAGGTAACCGCATAATGCTCGGTGACGAATTACTTT